>JBBSKJ010000423.1:0-2223 GCA_038256475.1 Micropepsales bacterium
CAACCACATCATCATCGTGGTCGACACCAGCAAGGTGGTGGATCTGGAGATGGGCACGCTGGGCGACTACATCGCCATGCTGGCGCTGAGCCAGCCCGAACGCTTCGACGCCTGCCAGGACCTGGCCAGCATCACCAACCTGATGATCACGCCCGCCTGCGCCCCCGCCACCACGGTGACGCAGATCTCGCCCCACGACCTGTCCTACCTGCAGGGGCTCTACAGGATGAACATCGCCGGATCGCTGAACGTGCAGAAAAGCCAGATCAAATATGAGATGAAACAGAGGGCGGAAGGAGACAAACCATGAGTAAGGCGCTTGTAATCGCCTTCGCCCTACTGTTGGCCGCGCCTCTGCCGCTGGCCGCACAGACCACCACCGACGTCAATGGCGAACCCACCGGCGAAGGCAATCCCGACGACATCACCTGCCGCACGCCCCAGATCATTCCGGGCACCCGCAAGCGCGGCCCCAAAGTTTGCAAGACCAACATCGTCTGGGCCCAATACCGCGAAGACGGCATGATGGTGTCGGCGGACGGCACCCGCGACATGCCCATACCCAAGGGCAAGAATTGCCAGAGCCGGGGCGGCGCGGCGAGCGGCAGCATCTCCAGCGCAGGGGGCATGGCCAGCAGCATCACCTGCGAATAGGACAAAAAAAGAGGCCCGGATTTCTCCGGGCCCCTTTCCAAACAGGCTTGAACACTAGCAGTTGAAGCGGCTGCCCTTGCCGGCCTTTTTCGCCTGGCCGGGCGGACAGAAGCCGGTCTTGTTGGCGCCGTGATTGTTGATCCGGTCTTCCCGGTCGATCGTCAGGCCGGCGCGCTCATCGGCCCTGAGGCGCGCGATGCGGGTCGCTTCGCGATTCAGCTCTGCCGTCGTCCTTGCTTCCGCGCGGCGTCCGGCGCGGGTGTGTGCGCGGTCCCGATCGGTCATGCGTTCGGCCGCCCGGTCGCGCCCGAAATCGCGATCGATGGTATTGCGGCCATTGCTGTTGGCCGCGCCCTGGAGGTTCATCTGCGCGGCGGAATTGCCGCCACGGTTGGAATTGCCCTTGCCCTGGGAATTGCCCTGCGCAAAAGCGGGGGCCGCGCTCGCCAGTATCAAAGCGGCGGCGGTGACGCCGGCCAGAATCGACGAACGGCTGAAGGTTTGGTTTTTCATTTGAACTCCTGTTATTCACCGCGTAATCCCGGCGAGAGGTAACACTCTCGCCAGGTGCCTGTTCCTCTGCCAAGCGCTTGTGCCAGAACGGGAATGGCAGCAAGGCCGCCATTCGTGAGCCGCTATCTTGTCACGATCCGGTATTTTTTTCGGATTTTCACGACGCACGCACCGCTCAGCCGGCCCGCGCACCCACCATCCAGCAGGCCGCGATGAAGCGCACCTCCTCGCCCTTGACAAAGGGATCAAAGGCGGCGCGCACGGTTGCGATCACCTTGCCGCGCGTCTCCCCGTCCAGTTGGGGCAGGACCCGGCCCAGCGGTCCCAGCCGGGTGATGTAGCCATCCAGCGCCGCCTTTGGGATCGCGCATTCCACATCGATTGGCGCGATCTCAATGTCGCGCCAGCCGCTTTCTTCCAGTATGCGCGCCACGCGGTGCTGGTCGGCGAAGCCGAACTGGCCCGGCGCGTCCGGCTGGCGCACCGGCATGTCCGGCAGGAAGGGGGCGGCGGCGCGTTCGGCCGTGGTCATGAAGGGATTGTCGCCCGCGCTGCGCCAGGCAGCGAACCGCAGCTGGCCGCCGCTGCGAACGCTGCGCCGCAAATTCGCAAAAGCCCGCACCGGATCGTCGAAGAACATCACTCCGAAGCGCGACACGATCATGTCGAAACTTTCCGGGGCAAAGTCATAAGTCTGCGCATCGGCGCGGATGAAGTTGGCGCTTACCCCTTCGCGCGCCGCGATGGTCCGGGCGGCGGTGATCATCGCGTCGGAGATATCGACGCCAGTGCAGCGCGCGCCCTGTCTTGGCCCCTGGCCCAGCCGCCGAGCCGCCGCGCGGATGACGCTGCCGGTGCCGCAGCCTATATCCAGAATCCGGGTGCCCGATTGCGCGCTGACCGCGTCCACCAGCGCGTCCTCGAAGCTGCGAAACATCTGGTCCAGCACGCCTTGCGCCTCCACCCAGGCCTGTGCGGCATCGCCGTTCCAGAAGGCTTCCTGCGGGTTATCGCTCTTCACTATGGCCGTCATGATCGTTTGTCCTCGTCTTGTCA
>JBBSKJ010000424.1:0-2211 GCA_038256475.1 Micropepsales bacterium
CAGCGCCTGGTCGACGCCGCTGATGGCGTTGTTGAGGACACCGCTGTTGCGCCAGTAGGAGGAGTTGTAGGCCATCTGCCACGTATCCTCGATGCGGTCGGCGGGTTTGCCCACCAGCAACGGCTTGAGATATTTCTCGACGGCAATTGGAATCAGGTCGGCGCGCTGGGTGAAGGTGGCGCAGCCATAGCCGTACAGGCCGGCCTGGTCGGTGGTGACCTTGACGATCACCAGGCGCACCGTCTGCGGCGAGCACTGGATAACGCTGATGTCTTTGATGATCGGAGACCGCATGCCCCGGCCGGACTGCTCCACCCGCTCCTGGGCCTTGGCTTCCTTCGTCGCCAGCAGCGCGGCACTGCTTGCCACCGCCGCACCGATCAATTCACGCCTGCGCATACTTCGAACTCCCCCTGAAATGACCCGCCGCATTGCGGCCTGAGGCCCGCTTGTTGTTGGGCGCGACCGTAAGTGGCCGGACGCCCGGCGGCAAGTTTGCGAAGGCGTTAAAGCATGTTGCGACGCGGTAAAAACCGGCCGTTGTTCGCTGGCATTTTTCGATCTACTATGATGATAGGAGATTGTCCATGACGAGAACAGCCGCCCTCATCCTTTGCGCGCTCTGCGCCGCGCCGGCCCTCGCCCAGGAAAGCCGCTATGTCACGTTCAGAACGGTGCTGGACGCCTTTGGCAAAACGGAGCATCAGGTTGATCGCCGCACCATCAAGCAGGAAGGGCCTTACAAGACCTTCTGGAGCCGCGTCTGGAAGGACCAACAGCCCGTGGCCATCAGCTCCGGGGGACAGCTTTACATCTGGTCGCAAAAATTCGTGGTGGACTGCGCCAATCGCCGCTTCGCCGGCCGCTTCATCGATAGCACCAATCCGGGCGAGAGCAAGAAGACGGCGAATTTGCAGACGGTGCGCTGGACCGGACTGGACAAGAACCTGTCAATGGCCCGCGCGGTTTGCGGAGGAAAATGATGCGCCTTGCTATGATATTCTTGCTGGCAACGACCTTGAGCGCGCAGGCGCAGCCCCCCAGCGGCCCGGTCGTCCCCAAGCCCGCTACGGCGGGCAACCTGCCGGCGGGCTTCTATCCCAAATCGCCCTGCATCAAGCCGGGGCCGCCGGATTTCGGCCGCAAGCCGGACCAGCGCAATTTCAAAGCCGTGGAGGCCTATAACGAAAAAATCAGGGCCTATAACAAGGCGATGGAAGACTTCAATCCCTGCATCCAGGACTATGCTGCCCGGGCCAATCACGACATGCAGGAAATCCGCGCCGCCGTCGCCGCTGCCAACGCGAACTGACGTGACGCCCATGTAGACTTTGCAGGGCCGCATCCGCCGCAGACCTCTATGATGCCTGCGACTCGGGGGCCTCAATGCAACCGTCCCATCTTTCCGCGCGAGACGCGGCGCTTGCGCTGCTGGTGGTGTTCGTCTGGGGCACCAATTTCGTGGTGGTGCGCTGGGGGCTGGACATGCTGCCGCCGTTGATGATGGCGGCGATCCGCTTCGCGCTGGTGCTGTTTCCCGCCATCTTCTTCCTGAAAAAGCCGGACGTCTCCTGGCGCATTCTGGCGCTGTACGGTTTTTGCCTGGGGACCGGGCAGTTCGGGATGCTGTATCTCGCCATGGACGGTTTCATCTCGCCCGGCATGGCCTCGGTGGTGATGCAGACCCAGGTGTTCTTCACCATCGTCATCGCGGCCCATCGCACCGGCGAGAAACCCAAGCTGCACCAGATGCTGGGCCTGATCCCGGCGGCCGCGGGGCTTCTGCTGATCCTGTCGCACAATGGCGAGGATATAACGCCGGTCGGCCTGGCCTTGGTGCTGGGCGGCGCGGTGTGCTGGGGCGCCAGCAACCAGGCGGCACGCGAGGCCGCGCATCAGGCCGCCGCGCGCGGCAATCCCATGAACCCGCTCGCCTTCGTGGTGTGGGCCAGCCTGTTCGCCATGCCGGGGCTGCTGCTGATGTCGCTGCTGCTGGAAGGCCCGGGGCGTGTTTCGCAGGCCATGGCAACGTCGGAATGGACGATCTGGCCGACGCTGGTGTGGCAAAGCGCGGCCAATACCCTGTTCGGCTACACCATGTGGGCCTGGCTGCTGTCGCGCTATCCGGCCGCGACCGTCGCCCCCATGTCGCTGCTGGTGCCGGTGTTCGGCATGGGGGCTTCGGCCCTGATGATGTACGAGCCGCTGCCG
>JBBSKJ010000425.1:0-2206 GCA_038256475.1 Micropepsales bacterium
ATGTCGTTGATCAGCGACAGAAGGTGGCTGCCCGCGCCATGGATGTCCCGGGCATAGTCGCGATAGCGCGGCAGGCCCGGACCGAACGTCTCCTGGGAAATCACTTCGGAGAACCCCAGGATGGCGTTCAGCGGCGTGCGCAGCTCATGGCTCATATTGGCCAGGAATTCGGATTTCAGACGGCTGGACGTTTCGGCGACCTCGCGAGCGGCCAGGTTGCGTACCAGTTCAACTTCCAGCCCCTGTTTCTCAGTGGCGCCCGCGCGGAAGGCGCGGAGGGTGCGGGCGAACTGACCGATTTCGTCCCGACGTTCGCCAAATGGAATGGGCTGGGTGAGATCGCCTTTGACAACAGAGTCCATGGTCTGGGTGATGCGCCGTAGCGGCCAGATTACGCGCCATGTCACATAAACGGTGGCGCAGCAGGCAAACGCAATGGAAAGCAGCATCAGAGCAAGAGCGATGGTAAGGTTGAGGTCGGCTTTGGCCACCTGGCGTTCGACATGCTGCTCGGTCAGGTCGAGCGCAAGCGTGGAAACATCGGCGACGCTGTTGAGTCCAGGATCGGACAGATCAAGCCATGCCTGATCGGAGATGCCCGCCCCTTGGCCCTGCGCAATCCGTTCGATCAGCCCGGCGCGCAGCCGGCGATACTGACCGAAATAATCCCGCCGGGCTTTCCGTATGGTCTCGGCCAGGGCGGTGGGAATCGCGAACAGCTTTGCTTCATTTTCGGCCCGGCTCCACAGGGCATCGATCTGGCCTGTCCTTTCGATGCTTTGCCCGCGCTCGGCTGGTGTGAGGGTGCCCTTGGCGATCACGTCCGCCAGCAGACGGCGGTCGACTCCCGCCAGCACGCGCACATTCCAGGCATAGGCGTTGACCTGCATCAGGGCGGTGACGAAGGGATTGGGGCTGATCAGGGTGATGCTGTGGTTCATGACCTCGGCCATGTCGTTGGCCGCCACGGCAAGCTCGTTGACCGTGGCGCGCCAGCGGGCGAAGCGGGCGGCCTTTCGCGCATCCTGAGGCTGGGCGATGACGGCGCTGATTTCGCGGAAGGCGGCTTCGTTGCGGGCGCGTGCCGAGACCAGCGGCGCGGCGGCGGAAGTGTCGATGGGCGCACTCTGCGCGAGATCGCGCAGCACCCCTTCCAGCGCGGCTTCGGTCGTGGCATGCAGGCGCGCGAGCTGCGCGGAGGACACGCGGCGCGAGCCGTTGGCGCCGAGGATGATGGCGACGATCTCGGTGCGCAGCTTTTCCTTAGCCTCCAGGATGCCGCGCTCGATGCGGATGATCGAGAGGATGCGTTCCGCTTCCTGCTTGCGCTCGAAGGCGCTGTGCGCCGCGAGTGCAAACACTGTCACCAGCACGATGGCCAGAAGGCCCGTGATGGCGGACAGCAGCGTGCCGATGGAATGCAGTCGTTTCACGGGCGCCTGTCGTGTTGTCAGGCGCTACTTTACGGCCATCAGGGTGTGGAAAGCGTTTAAGCGCGGTAAGACCACGCGCTCAGGAAACGCGCCTCGCCATGGTTTCGCGGAGTTTAACCAAGGTTCCCGTTTGCACCAATTTGCAGTCAGGCCGCGGCTATTTCGAGCCCAGTGCCGCGCGCATCGGGAGGGCGATGGCTTCAGCGGGCGGCCAAGGCGGTGCGCAGGGCGGCTTCGAGTTGCTGTTCGGTGAAGGGTTTGTTGAGCACCAGCACATCGTCGACCGTGCCGGGCGGCAGCTCGGCATAGCCGGTGGCCACGATCACGGGCAGGTTGGGCTGGGTCTTGCGAAGCTCGGCGACCAGCTGGGCGCCGGTGATCTGAGGCATCGCCTGGTCGGTGATCATCAGATCGAACTTCTGGGTCGCCAGCGCGGTGAGCGCATCCTTGCCGTTATAGGCTTCCACCACGGTATGGCCCAGGTCCTCCAGCATGGCGGTGGTGTTGAACAGCACCAGCGCATCATCATCCACCGCCAATACGGTAAGGGCGCGGGGGCCCGTGGCTTCGGCCTGGGCCTCGCCGCCCATATCGGCGGCTGCGAGATATTCGGAAAGCGGCAGCCAGATTTCAGCAGTGGTGCCGACGCCCTTTTCGCTTTTGATAGCCAGGCGGCCGCCGCTCTGCGCCGCCATGCCATGGACCATGGCCAGGCCCAGGCCTGTGCCCTTGCCGACACCCTTGGTGGTGAAGAACGGTTCGGCGGCGCGGGC
>JBBSKJ010000426.1:0-2201 GCA_038256475.1 Micropepsales bacterium
CATCCTTCACCCGTACTTCGAACATGAAACGCGGATTGGGATCGCTGGTGCCGGCGGGCAGGGAGTCCAGGCCCGTGACCGGATCGGTTTCGACGATATGCATCCAGCGCTGTTCGAAATCACCGCCTTCGGGACGGAAGATCGCTTCGATGGTGAAGGTCTCGGCGCCGACCAGCGGATGATCGTTGAAGAATAGAGCGTCATCCTTGCCGTTGAACCGCACCGCCGTGCCGACGGGGCTTTGGACCAGTTGCGGGTTGCCCTCCACCTTCACCGTGATACCGCCGATCCGGGACAGGTTGTCGAAGGTCCATACCGTCTGCTCGGCGCGCGCGGGCGACACGGCAAGACAGGCGCCCAAAAGCGCGGCAACCGCGATGCTGCATCTGCTCATAAGCCGTCCCAACTTTATCTATATTCTGTATGCACTGTGGCGGCGTTGACGCCCCTGACCGGCCCCTGCAATCTCGCACCCAAAATCACCGGGTGGGGAAACATCTCATGACTTTGGATCGCCGCAAACTGCTGGTCATGGGCGTCGCGTCCTGCTTCGCGCTGCCCTATCAGGCCAAGGCGCAGTATCTGGCCAAGAAGATCAAGATCACCGACGTCAAGGTGATGATCATCCGGGGCACCTGGGACTGGAACCTGATCAAGATCGAAACCGATGCCGGTGTGTTCGGCATCGGCGAGGGCTATTGGGGCCCCGGCGTCAAGGACATCACCCTCAAACGCTTTCGCGAGCAGCTGATCGGCGAGGACCCGCTGAACGTGGTCAAGCTTTATACCAAGCTGCTGTTCCTCAATGGCGGTTATGGCGCCACCGGCGGGTTGACCATGCATGCGGCCTCGGGCATCGAGATCGCACTCTGGGATCTGGCGGGGCGTTTGCTGCAGACGCCGGTCTGCAACCTGCTCGGCGGCCGCTTCCGCGACAAGGTGCGCTTCTATCGAACCTTGCAGGCGCCCGAGCGCCGCCCAGCCGAGGCGCAGTCCTGGGGCGACCAGGTGGCGGAAGCCAAGGCCAACAATCCCTTTGGTTTCACCGCCTTCAAAGTGCAGGGCGATGCGGTGCCACGCACCGCCGATCCGACCTTCTCCGAGCCGGGCCACGATCCCTACACCAACGAGCTCACCAACCTGGACATAAGGCGCATCACCGACCGCATGGAGCGCATCCGCAAGGCGCTGGGCGACACCGATTTTGCGATGGAATGCCACTGGAAGTATTCGGTCAATGACGTGATCAAGCTGTGCAACGCCATCGAACACACCAACCCGCTGTTCGTGGAAGACCCGACGCCGCCGGAAAACCCCGAAACGGTCGAACGGGTGTCAAAGGCCACCAACACGCCGATCTGCACCGGCGAAAATCTCTACGGCTTCCACCAATTCTCCCAGATCATTCTGCGCCAGGCGGTGGCGGGCGTGCATATCGACATTCCCAAGTCGGGCGGACTGTTCGAGGCCAAGCGCATCGCCGATCTGGCGGACCTGTATGGAATCTGGACGGCGGCGCACAACCCGGCCAGCCCGATCGGCACCGCCGCCTCGGCCCATGCCTGTGCCTCGGTGCGCAATTTCCGTGTCCACGAACTGGCCCGGTATGTGGACTGGTGGCCGACTTTGGTGACGCATGAAGGGCCGTTCTGGAAGGACGGCTATTTCCACATCCAGGACAAGCCGGGGCTGGGCTTTGACATCAATCCCGACGTCGCCAAGGCGCACCTCGCGCCCGGAGAATCTTGGTGGGGGTGAGGAACGGTTGGCCGCAGGCCAACGAAATGGTCCAGTGGACCATTTCGAGCGACGAACGCGGCGAGCTTGAGCGAGCCGCCGGGGATCTGTTGATAACAAACGCCGCTCGCGTGCGGCCACGAACTGGAGAGAAAAGATGAAGTTAATGAAAGCCGCGCTGCTGGGCTGCGCAATCGCGCTGGCCGCCTCCCCTGCCATGGCCCAGGTCAAACAGACAAGGGCGCAGATGCTGCACTACACTTCGGACTGGAAGGGCGAGCGCTTCCCCGATGGCCGCCCCAAGGTGCCGGACTCGCTGCTGGACCGCGTCACCAAGGTGCCGCTGGAGAATATCTGGGGCTTCCTGCGCTCCAAGGGTTACAACGCCCAGTTCGAAGGCGGCTGGCAGTCGTTGCAGCCCGGCAAGGCCTTTGCCGGCCGCGCCCTGACGGCGCAGTACATGC
>JBBSKJ010000427.1:0-2196 GCA_038256475.1 Micropepsales bacterium
AGCGCACGTTCGACTGCGTCCCGGTGGCTGAAGCCACCAAATATTCCGCCGAGGATGCCGACGTCACCTTGCGGCTGCACATGTTGTTCAAGCCGCTGCTGGCGTCCAAGACCAAGCGCTGTGTTTATGAGACTTTGGAACGGCCGCTGGTCATGGTGCTGGCCGATATGGAGCGCGCGGGGGTCAGCATCGAGCCGGACCTGCTGCGCAAACTGTCCAACGATTTCGCCAGGCAGCAGGTGCTGCTGGAAGGCGAGATTCACAAGCTGGCGGACAGCGACTTCAATATCGGTTCCCCCAAGCAACTGGGCGAAATCCTGTTCGACAAGATGAAGATCGAAGGCGGGCGCAAGACCAAGACCGGCGCCTGGTCCACCGACAGCGATGTGCTGGAAGACGTGGCGGCGCAGGGCCATCCCATCGCCACCAAGGTTCTGGAATGGCGCGGCCTCGCCAAGCTGCGCGGCACTTACACCGACGCGCTGCCCACTTATATCAACGCCAGGACGGGCCGGGTGCATACCTCCTACGCCATGGCCTCGACCACCACGGGGCGGCTGGCCTCCACCGATCCCAACTTGCAGAACATCCCGGTGCGCACCGAGGAAGGTCGCCGTATCCGCCAGGCCTTTATCGCTCCCAAGGGCTCCAAGCTGATCAGCGCCGACTACAGCCAGATCGAGCTCAGGCTGCTGGCGCATATCGCCGACATTCCGGAACTGAAAAAAGCCTTTGCCGACAATCTCGACATTCACGCCATGACCGCCTCGGAAATCTTCGGCGTGCCGCTCAAGGACATGACCGCCGAAGTGCGCCGACGCGCCAAAGCGATCAATTTCGGCATTGTTTACGGCATTTCCGGCTTCGGCCTGGCCAATCAGCTGGACATCCCGCAAGGCGAGGCGTCGGACTACATCAAGAAATACTTCACCCGCTTCCCGGGCATCCGCGACTATATGGAAGACACCAAGCAGTTCGCCCGCACCCATGGCTATGTCGAAACCCTGTTCGGGCGGCGCATCCATATCCGCGAGATCAATTCCAAGGTCCAGGGTTTCCGCGCCGGGGCCGAGCGTGCCGCGATCAATGCCCCGATCCAGGGGGCAGCCGCCGACATTATCCGCCGCGCCATGGTGCGCATGCCCGGCGCGCTGGACGAGGCGAAGGTCAAAGCCACCATGCTGCTGCAGGTGCATGACGAGTTGATCTTTGAAGCCCCCGACAAGGACGTCGAAAAGGCCTCCAAACTGATCAAGACGGTGATGGAAAAGGCAGCGCTGCCGGCCGTGGAAATCTCAGTGCCGCTGGTGGTGGACGCCCGCGCTGCCGATAATTGGGATGCCGCACACTAATTCGCTCTCCATGGCCGGCCTTGAGCCGGCCATCCAACTTATCTTCTTCGCACAGATGTCGCGATGGATGGGCGGGTCAAGCCCGCCCATGGTGAGGAGTTAGGCGGCGATGGACTTCAATCCCGTTTCCGGCGTGATACCGGCCTTGCCCAATGTTTCCATCAGTTCGGCCATGGTTTTTTCGCTGTCTGGCGCCGCGCCATCCTTGGCCTGCGCCGCGATATAGCCGCTGAGGAAACCGGGCTGGGACAGGCAGCCCAGGATCATGTCGCGCGCGCGCGACGACAGGACGCCTTCCGTCAAAACGCCGCCGGTCATCAGCCGCAGCAATGTCTGTGCTTTTTCGACAGGGTTCGGGCGTGCGGCAATGGAATCGAACAGCTTGCCACGCGCTTCCATCATCACGGCCAGCGCATCCATCTTGGCCGCGATTTCGTCGCGGGTGACATCGACAAAGCCGCTGCGGCGCACCCGCGCCTGCAATTGCGCCAGGCGCTGCAAGCGCGACACCAGCGGCAGCTTGGGATTGTTGAAATGACTGTCGAACTGGGCCGAGGTCAGGATCGGCATCACATAGCTGGCCAGCTGACGCTTGTTCTCCACCCCGATGATATTGTCCTCGACGAAAAGGATGCGTTCGATCTTCTCATCTGGCGCGGCCTCGATGATGTAGCTGCCCAGCGATTCCTGGGTGACCAGGCGCTTGGAACGCAGGGTAAAGGCTGCCACCAGATCCTCGTGGCTCAGATACTTGCCCACCCCCATCACGATGCGGTTGGCGATGCTGCGCAGCGCCTTCAGCTCATCGACCATGGAGTCGGGACACAGCCGCTTGTTGCTCTTG
>JBBSKJ010000428.1:0-2174 GCA_038256475.1 Micropepsales bacterium
CCTTCCAGAATGATAGCACCTCGTTGGGGAGGTGTGGCCCGCCGCCGATATAGGGGTGCGCCATGCCCGGCGTCAACGCCCAATCCGTGCGGGAACGACGCACCCTGTTGGCGCGTTTCACCAGATGAGAAAAAAGACAGGGAATCCCATGGTTTCGCTCACATCCACCTTCGGCAGCCCGCGCAAATCGGTTCAGGAGCCCGCGCTCAACCTGCCGCTGGACAAGGTGAGTTTCATTATCCTGAAGGCGCGCGAATATGACGTGAAGGAAAGCGATGTCGATCCTGACAGCGGTTCCAACGCCATTGATGACGGCCAGACCGATGTCCTGACCGACAAGGCCGACGATCCTGTGCGCGAAGAATTGCTGGGCGCGATTCGGGGTCTGAACGACGATGAACGCGTCCGGCTGGTGGCGCTGGCCTGGCTGGGGCGCGGTACCTTCGGCCTTGACGAATGGAAAGAGGCGATCGCCACCGCCAAGTCGGAACATTCTCGCCGCACGGCGGAGTATCTCCTGGGCCTGCCGCTGCTGGGCGATTACCTGGAAGACGGGCTGGCGATGTTCGATGAAGGCATCGTGGACGCCGCCGATACGCGCGAAGGGGTCAACGCCGAAAACCAGCCGCTGGGGAATATGCGCGACAAACCGGCGCGTCAGTAAGTAAGCCCATTTGTTGCTCGCTATTGAGCAATGGTCTGAGATTCACCGGATGAGCGACACGACGTCACCTGGGTGGCCCGCATTCGCGGGCCATGACAAAATGTTTAAACCTCAATCTCACCCGTCAGGTACAGCGCGCACTCACCCTGAATGATGGTGCGTGACCCGTCATCGGTGCAGATGAGATCGCCGCCGCGCGCGGATGCCTGTCGCGCCGTGAGCGTCTTCTTGCCCAGCCGCCGGGCCCAAAAGGGCGTCAAGGCGCAGTGCGCCGAGCCGGTTACAGGGTCTTCCGGCACGCCGTAATAAGGCGCGAAGAAGCGCGAGACCATGTCGTAGGGCGTGCCGCCGCCCGCCGCTGTGGCCAGCAGTGAGCCCGCGCCGATCTGCATAACCACCTTTTCCAGGGTTGCTTCCGGTTTCAAGGACTTGATCTGCTCTGGCGTAGACCATACGGCGATCAGTGCCCTGGCGCCGGCACCGCCCTTGGCGCTGATGTGCAATTCGGCGGGCACCGCCGCGTTCAGGCTTTTGGCCAAGGCTTCGGCAAAGCCGGCGGGCGGTATGAAGGGCTCGGACGCCGCAGACGGCAATGACATGATGTTTCCAGCCTCGCCCCGCGTCACGACCAGCTCGCCGGAGCGGGTCATGAACCGGACTTCGCGCAGCGAAGTCTCGGTCTTGTTGAAGATGATCCAGGCGCTGGCCAGGGTGGCATGGCCGCAAAGATCGACTTCGCAGGACGGGCTGAACCAGCGCAGGTCATAGCTGCCCGGACCAGTCTTCACGAAGAAAGCGGTTTCCGCGACATTGTTTTCGGCGGCGATGCGTTGCATCAGTTCTGCATCGAGCCAGCTTTCCAGCGGCACGATGGCGGCGGGATTGCCTTCCAGCGGCTTGCTGGCGAAGGCGTCCACCTGCCAGATTTTCAGCGTCATCACCCCTCCTGTCATTCCCGCGCAAGCGGGAATCCATCTTCTTGGTGCACAAAGTTGGATGCCCGCTTGCGCGGGCATGACAAGATCAGGCCGGCGCAGGAAGCGCGCCGGGATTGGTCGCCGCTTTCATGCCGCGCTGAAGCTTCTCGAAGGCCCGCACCTCGATCTGGCGCACGCGTTCTCTGGAGACGCCGTATTTCTGCGACAGGTCTTCCAGCGTGACGGGTTCGTCCTGCAGGCGGCGCGCCTGGATGATGTCGCGCTCGCGCTCGGTCAACTCCTTCATCGCATCCACCAGCAAGGCGTGGCGGTTACCCATCTCCTCGCGTTCGGCCAGGCGGGTTTCCTGGTCGGCGGTGTCGTCGGCCAGCCAGTCCTGCCATTCGCTTTCCGACTCCGAACGCAGCGGTGCATTCAGCGATGCATCCGGGCCCGACAGGCGGCGGTTCATGTCCGTCAGCTCGGTGGGGGTAACGCCCAGCCGGTCGGACAGAGTCGCGACATGCTCAGGCGTCAGATCGCCTTCCTCGATGGCGCCGATATTGGACTTGGCCTTGCGCAAGTTGAAGAAC
>JBBSKJ010000429.1:0-2165 GCA_038256475.1 Micropepsales bacterium
CGAAGCGCTCGAAGGCCTTGCCGGCCCTGGCGCGCTCAGCGGTGGCAAAGCCCGTGCCGCTGTCGGTCAGGGTGACGACGCCCGCGCCGTCCACGAACCGCACATCGGCGCGCACGAAGCCGCCTTCGCCCGTATAGGTGAGGGCATTCGACAACAGGTTGCAGAGGATGCGCCGCAGGGCTTGCGGATCGGCGCGCACCAGTCCCGGTTCGCCAAAGCCCAGGCTCAGCGCGATGCGGCGGGAAAAGGCGCGGCCCTGCTGTTCGTCGATACAGGCACCGGCCAGCGCCGCCAGTTCGACCGCTTCTTCCTTCAGCGGGAAGCGGCCGGCCTCGATATTGGCGAACTCCAGAATGTCGCCGATCTTGCCATGCAGGTTCCTGCCGGCATCGCCGATGTCGCGGGCATATTCGGCATATTTGGGATGGCCGGGCGCGCCGTACAACCCGCCCGCGATGATGTCGGAAAAGCCAATCACCGCATTCAGTGGCGTGCGCAATTCGTGGCTCATATGGGCGATGAATTCGGATTTGGAGCGCAGCGCTTCGGCCGCGCCGCGCTCGGCATTGGCCAGCCGCACCATCAGCTTGGCTTCGACGGGGCGGGTGGCGCGCAAGGAGCGGATGGCGTCTTTCGCCCGGGCATGGCGCTCGAACACGCCGACCAGCAGCACCGCCAGCCAGGCGCCCGCAATGGCCGGACCCAGGATGACGAACAGATAAAGCGGCAGCGCCTTGATCCAGTCGCCCAGCACAGTGTCTTTGCTGATTGCGGCGGCGGCGGTAAGCGGCCAGCCGGGCACGGCGGCGCGCACCCATTCCAGCCCATCGCCTTGCGTCAGCGGCAGCAGGGCGGGGCCGGACGCCGGCAACAGCGCGGCATCGCGGAGCAGGCTTGCGGGCGCCAGCGCCTGTTTGTCGAACATCACCACGATGCGCGTATCGCCGCTGGCGAAGGCCAGCGCGCCTTGCGGGCCATAGGCGAAGATGCTGCGCCCCGTTCCGGCAAGCGGGGGCGCCATGGCGGCCAGCGGATGCAGGATGGCGCGGCGCGCGCCGTCCGCGTCATAAACCGCGATGTTGCGCAGGCCGGGCAGGGCGGCGACGGCGGCGCGGTTGGCGGCAAAGCCTGCGCCGATGCTGGCGAAACGGTCCAGCGACATGGCGGTGACGGCGGCGAGGTCGCCAGCACGCGCCGCGCCGGTCTGTGCGGCGGCGGTCAAGGCGTGATGGCGGTCATTGCGCATCTGCAGCAGGGCGACGGCGGCGAAGCTGCCACAGATCAAAAGGATGCAGAGCGGAATGAGGATGCGGTTGTTGCGGGTGAGGCGGCGGGCAAGGGGGCGGTTCAGGGCGGCGGCAAGCGCGCCGTCCAGCCAATTCCAGGACCGTGCTATCGCCTCGGTCATTGATCCCACCTGCGCGTTGATTCGCGCTGAGGGAAGTATGAATCCGCTTCCCTGACGCCGCCAGTTAATAGAGCGCGGCGCGGCGAAACGAATCAGTCCAGCATCTTGCTGGCGATCTCCGACAGGTTGGGCGAAATGCCGGAAAGGCCGCGAATGGCCTCAATCTCCCCCTTCATCAGCGCCTGACGGGCGGGATCGTAGCGCCGCCAGCTCTCAAAGGCGCCCGCCAGCCTTGCGGCCACCTGCGGGTTGATGGGATCGAGCGTGCGGATCACTTCGCCCACCAGCCGGTACCCCTCGCCATTCGCGGCGTGGAAACGCCGGTGGTTGCCGCCAAAGGCCCCGATGAGCGCGCGCACCCGGTTGGGATTCTTGATGTCGAAGGCGGGATGTTTCATCAGGGCGCGCACGCTGGACACCGTGTCGGGCAAGGGCGACCCCGCCTGCAACCCCATCCACTTGTCCAGCACCAGCGGGTCCGACTTGAAGCGGTCGTGGAAGTGGGTGAAGGCATTGTCGCGCAGCGGTGATTCCATCCGCGTCAGCGCCGCCAGCCCGGCGATCATGTCGGTCATGTTGGTGGCGCTGTGGTAATGCGCCTGCGCCAGTCCCGCCGCGGCTTCGTCGTCTTCGGCCGTGAGATAGCGCAAGGCCGCATTGCGCAGGGCGCGCCGTCCCGCCGATTTTGCATCGGGGCTGAAATCGTCCTCATCGCGCATATGTTCGTAAAGCTGCGCCAGGCGTTCGCGGTGGGCCA
>JBBSKJ010000430.1:0-2163 GCA_038256475.1 Micropepsales bacterium
CGCGCCGGTGTCTTCCACCACCGTGCCCATGCGGTCGGTCATGAAGGTGAAAGTCGTCTTGCGGGCATTGCCGTCGGACGGCATCACCTGCAACTCCATGCCGCCTTCGATCTGGTTGAGGGTGATGGACGAGCCGTCCACGCCGCCCAAAGTCTTGCCTGACACCGCGCCGAACGGCGCGTTGGCAGGCGCTGGGGCAGGCGCAGGCGCTGGCGCTGGCTTGGCGATCTCGGCCTTGCTGGCCAGTTTTTCATTGGCCGGTATCAGTTTGCCGTCGACAAAGTTTCCGGCCACCAGGCTACCATCGGCCCGGCGCAATTCACCGGCGCCATTGGGCTTGTCGTCTTTCCAGTCGCCGGCATAGCGCTCGCCATTGGCGCGGCGCAGAATCCCGAAGCCGGTCATCTTGCCGTTCGTCCACTGGCCTTCGAAACGGTCCTTGGCGTCGGTGACCAACACGCCGGCGCCATGAAAGCGGCCCTCCACCATGCCGCCTTCATAGCTCCAGCCATCGCCCCATTGGGCCACGACATTGCCGTCCGGGATCATGCCGCGTGCGAAATGGGCGGTGAAGCTTTGGGTCTTGCCGTCACGGGTGAAGGTGGCGGTGCCCAGCCCGCTGGCATAGCCATCCACGCAGGCGCCGGTCCAGCTTACGGTATCGCCCGCTTTCGCCTCGGCGTTGAACAGCAGGCATTCGCCGTCTTTCAGCCATTGCCCGGCTTGCGCCTCTGGTTGCCCCTCCTGTTTCGTTCCTGGCTGCACTTCTGGCGCCGCCAGCGCGGTCCACGAGCCGCACGCCAGCCATGCGGCGGCCAGCACGGCCTTCGCAATCCCCATTGCATGTCTCTTTTATAGAAGACCCAGCCCCATGCTGCGCCTTGAAGATCAGGCTGCGTCAGCATCGGTTTTTGCGCGAGTCAAAGGCGGCAAATCGGAAAACGATTCCTTTACGCCGCGCGCAAATTTCTGCGCGTGCCGGAAAAGCGCGAATTTATGCGTGCGCTTTGGAACAGGCGTTCATCTTCGCGTTCATCTGAGGTTCATCTACATGAACGGCGAAAACAAAAAAGCGCGGGAAGCTCCCGCGCCTTTTCGTTCTCGAAGTGAAAAATCTCAGGTGATGCTGCGCTCCGCCTGCATCAGCCCGCGGATATAGCCGAAGGCGAAGGGGAAGTTCTCGCGCTGGGCGTTGGGGTCGCCCGGCACCGACGGCACATGGTCGGGCATCAGCATGTCTTCATAGCCGATCTCCCGATAGACCTTCAGCGCCTGGACGAAATCGATCTCGCCTTCGTCCGGGAACATCTCGGCGGTGAAATCGTCGCGCACGCCCTTGATATTGCGGAAGTGGACGTTGAAGATTTTCTTGCGGCTGCCGAAATAGCGGATGACGTCGAACAGCTCGGCGCGCGGGTTGGCCAGATTCTCCGACACCGTGCCCTGGCAGAAATTGAAGCCGTGCCAGGGGCTTTCATACATGGTGATGAAGCGCTTCATGCCGTCGATGGTGCCCAGCACGTTGTGAATGCCCTGATAGCCCTCGGGCGGCGTGCCCGGATCCTGGGGATGACAGGCGATGCGCACCTTGTTTTCATTGGCGACCGGCACGACGCGCTGCAGGAAGTAATCGATCCGCTCCCAGAAGGCGTCGGGGCTGACCACGCCGGCGCGAGTCAACGGCGGATTCTTGGCCAGCGATTCCTTGGCGTTCCAGCGGTCATGCAGCGTGTCGCCGCGGCCCGGAACGCGGTTGGTGCGCACCACGCCGAGCAGGCTCATATTGTATTTGAGGGCCTTGATGCCGGTGGCGGCGCAGGTGCGGATATGATTCTGGAAGGCTTCGATGTCGCGGTCGCGCTGCGGGCTCTGTCCCAGCACGATGGATGGGTGCTTCTCCCGGTCGACATGCGAGGACCGCAGCAGCACGCTGTCCACCATCTCGACGTTCAGTTTCCACTTGGCCGCCAGGTCCAGCATCGTGCGCATTTCCGTGGGCGTGGGATAGAGCCGGTTGGGATCGGCCACCACCGGGCTGGTGCAGATTGCATCCACCCCATAGCGCGCCACCCAGGCGGCGCTGCGCTCGGTCAGGGTGCCGAACTGATGACCCAGCTTGGCTTTGAGCGGCGGCAGCTTGCCGCTGGCGCAGGCGCCCGCGCC
>JBBSKJ010000431.1:0-2151 GCA_038256475.1 Micropepsales bacterium
ATTGGGTGGGCTTCTGGGGCTGGTTCTTCATGGGCCAAAGCGTAATACGAAGCTATTCGTATAGTCAACGACCATGTTCGTACATGTTGCAGCGCCGCGAAGCTCGCCATGGTCAGGGAACGCGCCCTCCTTTAAAAGGGCGCGGCCTTCGAAACTGGTCGATGCATGAACCTGCCCAACCGGCTTCGGTGTGAGGCGATAACGCCGCACGGAGTTGGAATGATGACAGATCCGGCGGAAAGCCAGACGGTTTTCTTCTACAGCAACCATCCCATCTCCAGCGGCATGATCCTGGCCAAGCTGCAGGCGGGCCGCGGCCATGCCGACACTGTGCAGCCGCCAGAACTCTGGCCGCATGACCAGGACCATTTCGGCGGCACGGCGGCCACCGACGCCCTCGTGCGCCAGGCCGGCATCACCAAAGGCATGCATGTCGTGGATTTTTGCGCCGGCCTGGGCGGCACGGTCCGCTATCTCGCCCATTGCTACGATGTCACGGTGACCGGCATCGAACTCACGCCCAGCCGGGTCGCCGGCGCGCAGCAGCTGATGAATCTTGTGGGCCTTCAGGACCGCGCCCGCGTCGTCCAGGGCGATGTGATGGACGTACAGCTAAGTGATGAAAGCGCTGATATGGTGATAAGCCAGGAAGCGCTGTGCCATGTGCCTGACCTGCACCGCACGATGGCCGAGGCTTTTCGCATCCTGAAAAAGGGTGGCCGCCTCGCCTTTACCAGCTGGATCGCCAACCGCCCGCTGACCGACGCGGACGCAAAGCTGATGTGGGACGGCATGGCCATCCAGCCGGTCCAAAGCATCGCCGGCTATCGGGGTCTGGTCGAGGCGGCGGGATTTCACCAAGTGTCCACCACCGACCTGACCGGAGAATGGGCCCCGATCCTCACCCAAAGGCTGGCCATGTATCAGACGCTGCGGGACGAAGCGCGCCAGGCTGGCACCCCCACCGGCCATGATGCATTTCACCTGTCCTATGTGCGGTTTGTGGAGCTGGTGCAGCAAGGCGCCCTTGGCGGCATCAGACTGGTCGCCGTGAAGTAGGCCGACATGGCGGACTTTGGCCTTTCAAGGGCACTTTTCCGTTCATTGCGGGTTCAGATTGGGGAGATCATTCTGGATACCGGGTCAGGAGGCTTTTCATGAAAAATATTGCGAAGATTTTGGGAACGGTGGCGGGTTTGGCCCTTCTGGGCGGCTGCGTCGGCCCTTATGACAGCTATGAAAGCAGCTATTACGGCGGCGGCTACGGCGCCGGCCCTTATGACAACAGCACGGTGCGCTACGACACTTATTACTATGGGCCCGATTACTACCCCGACCGCCCCTATTATGGCGGCGGTGGCTACCGCGCCTACAATCCAGGCCACCAGGACGGCGGTTATCGCCGCGGCAACCGTGACGGCCGCCGGGATGGTGCCCGAGATGGTGCCCGAGATGGTGGAAGACCGGATGGCCCGCGCTCCGATGGCGGACGCCGCGACGGTCAGGCGAGGCAGCAGCAGCAAATGCCGCAAGCGCAGGCCCAGCCGCAAAGGCAGTTCCAGCCCGGCGCTTCGCCGCGGTCGCAGAGTTTCGGTGGTGGCAATACCGCGCCGCAAGCAGCCCCCGCACCCGCCCCTGCGTCAAGCGGCTGGAACGGCTTTCAGGGCCGCAATCCCGACGATCCAAACAATACGGATTAGGCAAACGCGATTAGTGCGCCTGCGCATCCATCGGCGTGAAGTGGTAGAAAGCCATCACCGAGGCCAGCTCGCTGAGCACCTTCTCGGCTTCCGCCACTGACGGCGTGGCCGCCATCGGGCTGAACAGCTGCAGCGCCATGACATGGACATGGATCGGCGCGGCATCGCCGCACCCGGTGCGGATCAACCCGTCGGTCATGTCGCAAAGCCCGCGCGCCGCGCGGTCGAGATAGTCATAGCCGAACGTGCCCGCCACGGTGACGATCTGGTCGGCCTGTTCCAGGATCGCCTTTATGTCGGCTTGCGGCAGAACATTGGCCTTGGCGCCGGCCGCGATCCTGGCGATGGCCGCAATGGCATTCTCTATCACCACGTTGCTTTCGCCGCTTTCGGCGCGCAGATTTTCAATCGCGCCATGAATCGCCTCGTCGCGGGCAATTCCCCCGGGACG
>JBBSKJ010000432.1:0-2150 GCA_038256475.1 Micropepsales bacterium
AAAACGTTATTCTGTGCGACACCAAGGGCGTGGTCTATCGCGGCCGCACCGAAGGCATGAACCAGTGGAAATCGGCCCATGCGGTCGATACCAAGGCCCGCACCCTCACCGATGCCATGGTGGGCTGCGATGTGTTCCTGGGCCTGTCCGCCAAGGGCGCCCTGACCCCGGACATGGTGCGTAGCATGGCGTCATCGCCGATCATTTTCGCCATGGCCAATCCCGATCCGGAAATCACGCCCGAAGACGCCAAGGCGGTGCGCGGCGATGTCATCGTCGCCACCGGGCGCAGCGACTATCCCAATCAGGTCAACAATGTGCTGGGCTTCCCGTATATCTTCCGCGGTGCCTTGGACGTGCGCGCCACCACCATCAATGAGGAAATGAAGATCGCCGCCGCCGAGGCCATCGCAGCGCTGGCGCGTGAAGACGTGCCCGACGAAGTCGCGGTCGCTTATCGCGGCGCGCGCCCGGTCTACGGCCCCGAATATATCATCCCTTCGCCCTTCGATCCGCGTCTGATTTCCCGCGTCTCGGCGGCGGTGGCGGAAGCGGCGATGAAATCCGGCGTCGCCAAGCGCGAGATCAAGGACCTCAACGCCTATCAGTATGAACTGTCGGCGCGGCTGGACCCCAGCGCAGGTCTGTTCCAGATGGTGACCAATGCAGTGCGCGCCAAGCCCAAGCGGGTGGTGTTCGCCGAAGGCGAGGAGGATTCGGTGATCCGCGCCGCCGCCGCCTTCCAGAATTCCGGCATGGGCAAGGCCATCCTGGTGGGCCGCACCGATATCGTGAAGCAGGGCCTCAAGCGCGCCGGGCTGGACGAAAATCTGCTGGAAATCCGGGTGCCGCATTCGGCACAGGACGCCGCCGTCTATATCGATGCGCTCTACAAGCGCATCCAGCGCCGCGGCGGCCTGCACCGCGACGCCGCGCGCATGGTGACCAACGACCGCAACATCTATGCCGCCTCCATGCTCAAGGCGGGTGACGCCGACGCCATGGTGACCGGCGTGACGCGCAACTACGCCAATGCCCTGGCCGATGTGCGCACGGTGCTGGACCCGCCGCCGGGCCAGCGCCCCATGGGCATGCAGGTGATCTTCGCCAAGGGCCGGGTGGTGCTGATTGCCGACACGTCGGTGACCGAAATGCCCACCGCCGACCAGCTGGCCGACATCGCGGTGCAGGGTGCCGCCGTCGCCACGCGCTTTGGCCTGACGCCGCGCGTGGCGCTGCTGGCGTCCTCCACCTTCGGCTTTCCGCGCAGCGAACGCAGCGAGCGCATCATCGAAGCGGTGCAGATCCTGGAGAACCGCGGCGTGGATTTCGAGTATGACGGCGAAATGGCTGTCGACGTGGCGCTGGATAAGGACAGGCTGGCGCTCTATCCCTTTGCCCGCATCACCGAAACTGCCAATGTGCTGATCATGCCGGCGGTTCATTCCGCCTCGATTTCGACCAAGCTGCTGCAGCAGATGGGCGGGGCCAGCGTGATGGGCCCGATGCTGGTGGGGCTGGAGAAATCGGTTCAGATCGCGCCTCTGGGCGCCAAGATGAGCGAGATTTATAACGCCGCGGTGATCGCGGCTTATGATATCAGCCGGTAGAGTTCAGCCCCGAAAACTCTATTGTCATGGCCCGCGAATGCGGGCCACCCAGGTGACACAGATTCCCCAGTTGGGTTGAGTAGGCTTCAACTGGATGGCCCACACGGAGTTTACACTCCGGCCGCGCTCCGCGCGGACCGGGGTGGTGGGCCATGACGCTTTAGTTCATTTCAATTTTGAGTACTGACACGAGATGGATTTCGCCAAAATCACCGCCTTCATGGAGAAGATCTGGGAAGACGAGATCATCCCGGTCCTCACCGATTACATCCGCATTCCCAACAAGAGCCCCGCCTTCGATGCGGACTGGGAAAAGCACGGCCATATGGAACACGCCGTGACCATGTTTGCCGACTGGGCGAAGGGTAAGCTGGCGCAGCTTCCCGGCAGCAGGCTGGAAGTGGTGCGGCTGAACGGGCGCACACCGCTGATCTTCATCGAGGTTCCCGGCACCGCGCCCGGAACCATCCTGATGTACGGCCACCTCGACAAGCAGCCGGAAATGCAGGGCTGGGCCGAAGGCACCGGGCCCTGGGTGCC
>JBBSKJ010000433.1:0-2122 GCA_038256475.1 Micropepsales bacterium
CTGACGCAACCGCCCACAGACCTAAGAGGACCCATTGGCCAAAGAAGAATTGCTGGAGTTCGAGGGCATCGTCGAAGAACTGCTGCCCAATGCGACCTTCCGCGTGAAGCTGATCGCCAATGAACACATCATCATCGCCCATACTGCCGGCAAGATGCGCAAGAACCGCATCCGCGTGCTGACCGGCGACAAGGTGATGATCGAGATGACCCCTTACGACCTGACCAAGGGCCGTATCACTTATCGCTTCCGGTAAATACGTGCTGGTGCTCGCCAGCGAAAGCCCGCGCCGCGTCGCGCTCCTGGCGCAGGCGGGCATCGTTCCCGATCATATTCTTCCCGCCGCCATCGATGAATCCGTCCGCAAGGGCGAAGCACCGCGCCTTCATGCCTTGCGCCTGGCGACGGAAAAAGCCCGCGCGGCAAAGGAGAAATGGACGGGCGCGCCGGCCTTTATCCTGGCCGCCGATACGGTGGTGGCAGTGGGACGGCGCATTCTGCCCAAGGCCGAAGACGAGGTGCAGGTGCGCGCCTGCCTGGCGCTGCTGTCGGGCCGCCGCCATCAGGTGATGACCGCGGTGGCGCTGATCGCGCCTGACGGGAAATTGCGCACCCGCCTGGCGCTGACGCGGGTGTCGATGCTGCGCCTGAGCGAAGCGCAGATATCGCGCTATGTTGAAAGCCGTGAGGGCGAGGGCAAGGCGGGCGGCTATGCCATCCAGGGCCGCGCCGAAAGCTTCATCAAGGAAATCTCCGGCAGTTATTCCAATGTGGTGGGCCTGCCTTTGGCACTGACCACCGCGCTGCTGGCGGGTGCCGGCCATGGCTAAGTGCCCCCTTTGCGACAAGCCCCCGGCCGACCGCTTCAAGCCCTTCTGTTCCAAACGCTGCGCCGACCTCGATCTGGGCCAGTGGCTGAAGGGCGGCTATGCCATTCCGGGCGCCCCAGTGGACCCTACAGGCCGTTCAAATTCTTTGGAAAAGGACGAGGACGAGGATTAACTCGGGGGTGCTGGACAGGGCTGGGGCCATCGCCTAATAAGCCCGTCCCGCCAGCGCGCGGTGCCCCTGTGCCCAGGTAGCTCAGTCGGTAGAGCAGTGGATTGAAAATCCACGTGTCGGCAGTTCGATTCTGTCCCTGGGCACCATCTCCCCGTTCGTGTATGTTCGCAGGTGTTCGGGAGAGTTCAAATTTCTCAACAAATTCAAATCGATATAGGATGTTTGCGTTCAGGCGTGTTCGCTTGATCTTCGGAGCAGCCGGCTAATTTGATGGTACTTTTGCTGGTATCCGAGCCGATTTGGAGAATGCGATACCATCATGTCCCTGACCGATTTTGCCATCCGCAATGTGAGGCCTTCCGATAGGCCCCAGAAGCTTTCAGACG
Source organism: Micropepsales bacterium (assembly GCA_038256475.1). GTDB lineage: Bacteria > Pseudomonadota > Alphaproteobacteria > Micropepsales > Micropepsaceae > Rhizomicrobium. The sequence continues at coordinate 1,389 of JBBSKJ010000433.1, forward strand.
GAGGGAATTTATACCTGCTCGTAACGCCCGCGGGTGGAAAGCTCTGGCGCGTCAACTACCGGTTCTTGGGAAAGCAAAAGACTCTCTCACTCGGGATTTACCCGGAGATTACATTGGCGGTGGCGCGGGAGCGTCTTAGCGAAACCAAGAAGCTCCTGGCCACCGGCCGCGACCCATCAGTACAGGCCAAGCTCGCGAAGATCACCCGAGCGGTTGAAGCAGCGAATACCTTCAACCTAGTTGCGGACGAATATCTCGACAAATATGAGCGGGAAGGACGAGCTGAGGCTACGGTGACGAAGGCTCGCTGGCTGATTGACTTCGCGCGACCTGACATAGGGCTTCGCCCGATCAGCGAAATACTTCCCATGGAAGTCCTTGAGGTTTTGCGGAAAGTGGAGCGCCGAGGGCGGTTGGACAGCGCCCGGAGGCTACGAAGCACTATTAGCTGCGTCTTCCGCTATGCCATCGCGACCGCTAGGGCCACCCAAGACCCGACTTACGCGCTTAGAGGAGCTCTCACAGCGCCACAGACGCGTCATAGGGCGGCGATAACTGATCCGGTAGCACTTGGTGGCCTCCTGCGTGCAATTGACGGATTTGATGGCCAGGCCACCACCCGCGCTGGTCTTAAACTGCTTGCGCTGCTTTTTCCTCGTCCCGGCGAGCTCAGGTTTGCCGAGTGGAAAGAGTTTGATCTGGATGGGGCGGAATGGCGCATACCTGCCGGCAAG
>JBBSKJ010000434.1:0-2106 GCA_038256475.1 Micropepsales bacterium
CTGCTGGCGGCCCCGTTAAAAAACGCCGCGCGTCTTTATCTGCGCTTTGCCGCCATGCTGCTGGCGGCGCTGGCGGTGACCTGCGCTGTAGAGTTGGGCGATATCGCATCGCTGTTTGTGTTGCCGCTGGCCAGCGTCTCGCTGGCGCTGTCGGCGCTGGTGCGGTTCGCAAAAGGCCTTCGCAGCGCCGCCGCCACCCTGGCGCTGGTGGCCAGCCTGGCGGCGGGTCTTGGGGCCATGCTGTCGGGTATATGGATTCTGGCGCTAATGCCGGTGGCGATCGCGAGCCTGGTGATTATTGCTGCATCGCTCAACGCCATGGCGCCGGTCGCGGCGCTGTCGGGTATCGCGCTGCTCGCGGCGGGGCTTTCGACTTTGCAGCAGGGCGCTGGGGCCGGCACGCTGCTATTCCTGGCGGCGGGATTGCTGGGCCTGTCGCGGCGTCAGCTTTTGCGGTCCACCAGCAAGGCGTGGCGCGGCACCGCGGTGCCGTTAGCGGTTTCCACAGACACGGTTTCGCGGCGGTCCGGCATCACCTGACCCCGCAGCTGGGTGACAAAGGATGGCACCAGGCGCGGCCCGTCCCATATCGGGTCGAAGGCCGCTGTCTCGTCCTGGCACACAAGTTCCACCTGCAAGCGCGGCGGGGACTTGGCGTCCGCCTGCGCAAAGTCCGGCGTCTGTCCGCCCAAATGGCTGGAAGGACTGGTTTTTTCGACTGCGCGCGCGGATCCGCCGAAGGTCTTAACACCTCCGCGAGCGATCAAATCCAGGGGTCCGTTAACGTGCATGCCAGGGAACAACGCAAGGCGCGCGCCGCGCGCGGGGGCCCTGCAGATTTCCGCTTTCTTAAGCCCGGATCATCATACTGAACGCCAGCAAAGGTCGGAGAAACCGGCCCTGGATGGTGGACCTGTGTTGACCGCAGCATTGCAGAAGCGAAACGAAATCACCCAGCTGGCCTCGCTGGAGGATGAACTGCGGCTGCGCCTGTCGGCCCAGGCCGCCAGCGCGGCGGCGTTCGACTGGAACGTTTCCGATGGCGTCATCGCCTGGGACGGCGCCACCGACATCGTGCCGCTGCATCTGGATGCGCGCGATGCCTGCAACTTCCTCGACAGTATTGCGCCGGACCGCCGCGCCGCATTGCTCGCGGTGCTCGACACGCGCAGCGCCGGCTCCAGCTCCTTCGAACTCGATATTGAATTCGCCTCCGCCATGGGCGCGGTCGGCTTCACCATGGCGGGCACGCGCATGGGCGGCGAAGACGGCCGCACACTGCGGCTGATCGGGCTGATGCGTGACACCACCGAGCGTTCGCGCGAAGTGCGCCGCCTCAGCTATCTGGCCACACGCGACGAGCTCACCGGCCATCTCAACCGCAATGCGCTGCGCGAGGAGTTGTCGGCGGCGATCGAGAATGCCAAGGCGGAATCGCGCCATTGCGCCTTTCTGGTCGCCTCCATCGACCGGCTGGCGATGATCAATGACAGTTTCGGTTTCGACGCCGGCGAGGAAGTCATCATGGGGGTGGGCGAACGTCTGTCGCGCACCCTGCGCGGCAGCGACATCATCGGCCGCATCGCCGGCAACAAGTTCGGCGTCATCCTCAAAAACTGCTCCGAGCGCGAGATTTCGGTGGTGTCGTCGCGGCTGCGCGCCAGCGTCCGCGCCAACATCGTGGAAACCCGCTACGGCATGGTTGCGGCCACCTGCAGCGTGGGCGCGGTGTGGCTGCCCCAGGGGGCTTCAACCAGCCAGGAAGCCATGCTGCGCGCCGAACAGGCGCTGGACAAGGCGCGCGCCAATGGCCGCGACGGCTTTGCCGCCTATCAGGCCTCGCCGCACCGGGAAACCGGGCGGCTGCGCCAGATGCAGATCGCCGACGAAGTCGTGCTGGCGCTGAAGGAGGACCGGTTGAAGCTGGCCTATCAGCCCATCGTCCAGGCCCGCTCGCGCAAGACATCGCACTATGAATGCCTGCTGCGCCTGGCCAAGCCGGATGGCTCCATCCTCAGCGCCGGCCATTTCGTGCCGGCCGCCGAGCAGATGGGGATCGTCCATCTGGTGGACCGTTTCGCGCTGGAAGCCACCGTTGCCCAGCTC
>JBBSKJ010000435.1:0-2084 GCA_038256475.1 Micropepsales bacterium
GGCAAGGCGGTGGCCAATGGCTTCCCGCTGGCGCTGGTGGGCGGCAAGGCGGAATATATGGATTCGATCATCGACCCCGATCCCATTCGTCGTCCTTTTGTGGCCGGCACCTATAACGGCCATCCCGTGGCGGTGGCCGCAGCGGCCGAAACCGTGCGATACCTCGCCGCCAACAAGGACACTATCTATCCCAAGATGGAAGCGATGGGCGCGGCGCTGGAAGCGGGCATTACCGGCATCTTCGCCAAGCGCGGCATCACCGCCTGTGTGGCGCGGCAGGGTTCGGCCTTCTCTTTTTATCTGATGGCCAAACCGCCACGCGATCTGCACGACATCATCGAAGGACATGATTTTGCCCGCGACGTGGCGCTGCGCCGGGCGCTGATCCAGCGCGGGGTGTTCTTCGTGCCTATCGCCACCAAGCAATGTTCGCTGTCCGCCGCTCACAGTGACGCGGATGTTGAATTCACTCTCGAGCAATTTGAAAGCGCCGTTAAGGCCATCTGGTAGGAGCCGCCCAAAGTGAAAAAATCCCTTCTTTCCGCCTTGCTGATCACCGGTATCGCCGGCGCCGCGCTGGCACAGCAGGCGGCGGCCCCGCCGGCCGCCGTAACGCCGCCCGTGCCGCCGCCGCGCAAGCTGGCGCCGCCGGTGCCCGCACTGCTGCAGAGCCGCGCGCATGAGGTCTGGACCACCAACTGCGTCGCCTGCCATGGCAACACGATCGAGCCCGGCAGCAGCGCCAAGAGCCTGTTTAGCGAAGCTTTCCTGGCCGGCCGCACCGACGCGCAGATTGTCCAGACCACCGCCGACGGTCCGGCGGGCGTGGCCAATCACGGTTTCAAGACGTTGTATCTGCCCGAAGAGATCAACCAGATTCCGGCTTACTTGCGAATCCGCGGCGGGATCATGAACCGCAAGATCGGCGAGACGCCTGATCCCAACGGCAAGGTGTTCAAGAGCGAGAAAGCCACCTTCAAGGTGGAAGTGCTGGCCAAGGGCTTCAATCAGCCCTGGGGCCTGGAGTTCCTGCCCGACGGCCGCATGATTTTTACCGAGCGCTCCGGCGAGGTTCGTTTCCTCGGCAAGGATGGAAAGGTATCCGCCCCGGTGAAGGGCACGCCCAAGGTGTTCGAGCGTCAGGACGGCGGCATGCTGGATGTGGCGCTGTCGCCTGACTTCGCCAAAAATGGCTGGATCTATCTGGCCTATTCTGATGTACCGCCCGGCTTTACGCACGAACCGGGCACGGAAAAAGCGCCGCTGATGGCGCCGCCCACCATGACCTACATCGTGCGCGGCCGCGTCAACGCCAACAATGAATGGGTCGACCAGCAGTTCCTGTTCAAGGCGGCGGATGAACTCTTTACTTTCCCGGCCGACCATTACGGCGCGCGCTTCCTGTTCGACGGCAAGGGCCATCTCTTCTGGACCATGGGCGAACGCCACGACATGCAGGCCTCGCAGAACCTGGCCTCGCCGCTGGGCAAAATTCATCGCATCCACGAGGATGGCAGCATTCCGGCCGACAATCCCTTCACGAAGACGCCCGGCGCATTGGGCAGCATCTGGAGCTATGGTCACCGCAATCCCGAAGGCATCGATTTCGATCCGGTGACCGGCATCCTGTGGGAGACCGAGCATGGTCCGGTGGGCGGAGACGAAATCAACATCATTGAGCCGGGCAAGAATTACGGCTGGGGTGTTGTGACCAACGGCCTGGAACCCGGCATCGTGCGCCAGCAGGCGGTCGGCATGGTTCCGCCGGTCACCTACTACAATCCTTCGATCGGCCCCGGCGGCACTGCCTTCTATACCGGCGACCGTTTCCCGGCCTGGAAGAACAACATGTTCATCGCGGGCATGGTGGGCCAGCGGCTGATCCGCCTGGAAATCAAGGACCGCCAGATTGTGTCGCAGGAGATCGTGTTCCGCGATCACGGCCGCATTCGCGAAGTGATCACGGGTCCGGACGGTTATCTCTATCTACTGCTGCAGAACCGCAATGGCGATCCGGTCGGCGGCTCGATCGTGCGGCTGGTGCCGTCCCGCTAGCTGCGTTAGTCTCCGCTTTAAAAGGCGGA
>JBBSKJ010000436.1:0-2082 GCA_038256475.1 Micropepsales bacterium
GGGCGGCGGCGGTTCCATCCTGGCCGTGCCGCTGCTGGTCTATGTCGTCGGCATCAAGGATGCCCATGTCGCCATCGGCACCAGCGCGCTGGCGGTATCGGTCAATGCCTTCGCCAACCTGATTTCCCATGCCCGGGCGCAGACGGTGAAATGGCCCTGCGCCACGGCCTTCGCGCTGTCGGGCATGGCGGGCGCGGTGCTCGGCGCTTTTCTGGGCCGCCATGTCGATGGCCAGCACCTGCTGTTCCTGTTCGGGCTGGTGATGCTGGCGGTCGCCGCCGGCATGTTCGGCAACCGCGCCGCCACGGGCGACCCGCTGGTGCATATCAACCCGGCCATCGCCCTGAGGCTGGTCGGCGCGGGGCTTGTGGTCGGCTTTGCTTCGGGATTCTTCGGGATCGGCGGAGGTTTTCTGATCGTGCCCGCGATCATGCTGGGCAGCGGCATGGCCTCCATCAATGCGGTGGGATCATCGCTGGTCTCGGTCGGCGCTTTCGGGCTTGCCACCGCCATGACCTATGCGGCGGCCGGGCTGGTGGACTGGCGCGTGGCAGCCCTGTTCGTGCTGGGCGGAATTGCCGGCGGGCTGGCAGGGGTGAAACTGTCCGTCCGCCTGTCCGCCCGGCGCGGCTTGCTGTCCAAAGTCTTCGCCACCGGCACTGTCTGCGTCGCGCTCTTTGTTTTGTGGAAATCCGCGCATGGCCTCCTGCTCTGACAGAGCGGACTTTTGATCCGGCGCAAGGCGGCCTTAGCGCAGAACGGCTTTCATCGCGCGGCAAAAAAGGGGAGATCGCGATGCGGCCGAACATGGGAAGCCTGGACAGGATCATTCGCGGGGTTGCTGCTGATCCTCGCGGCCCTGGTGCGGACCTCCCTGCCTATACGCAGATCGGCATCCGCACCGGCCTTTAGCGCGCAAGCAACAAAGAAAAACCCGGCGGTCGCCCACCGGGATCTTTCTTTGGGTGTCAGTCCGGCGCCGGGTGATTACAGTTTCGCGCCGACGTCCGCGAAGCTGGTGGACAGCTTGGTGCCGACCGCCGTCACGCCGGTGATGATCACCACGCCGATCAGGGTCGCGATCAGGGCATATTCGATGGCGGTGGCGCCGGAATCATCGGTCAGAAAACGACGCAGCCAGTTGATGCCAGTCTGCATCGGTCTCTCCTTGGCCGTTGGGCCATGGACGCATCATGCCAATCAGGGTTTAAGGCTGGTTTAATCGATGCGCCTGTCGCAACAGGGTAAAGCCCGCCTTGACGCGAAAAAGCTGCGAGGCTCAGGCGAAGGTATCGAGCAGGGCGCCGATGCCGGGGCCGGTCTGGCCCACCCGCGCCAACGCGACTTTTTCCAGCTCGTTGGCCGAACGCTGGATTTTTTCCGCAAGCTCGGGCTGCGGCGCATGCCTGGCGGCGCGGCGAAGTTCGCCGGCCATTGACACCATGTCCACGACGGAAGTGATGGATTGCCCCATCCCTATTGCCTAGCACAGCGCCGCGGGGGCGCGAACCAGAACCGCAAGTTAAGCCTAAAAGAAGCTTAACTAACCTTCGAATCAGGGTTCCCGGCGTGCTAGGCTTTCTGGGCCACGCGTAGGAAGCCCGCCGATGGATATCGAAACCAGAGTGAGCGCCGTCTTGCGAAAAGCCCTGCTGCTCAATCCCGACCAGATCTCACCCAAGGCGCTGCTGGTCGAAGATTTGGGCGTTTCCAGCCTCGACCGCTTTGAACTGCTGATGGGGCTGGAGGAGGAGTTCGGCATCGAACTTCCCGAACAGGACCAGGACCAGATGAAGTCGGTGGGCGACATCATCGCCTATATTGAAAAGCATTTGGCCAAGGCGTGAAAGCGCCCTGTCCGGCGCTTGCCCAGGCCGCAAAAAACCGGCTCGTCACCGATTCATGATTCGCCAACCATGTGCCGCCAGCCTTTGCGCTGATCGATCCCGGAATCCCTTAAGACTATCAACACCGGTCACCGGCTAGGCTGGCTCTTGAAGCCCGACTTTGTTGTCCGGGCGACAGGGGATGTCTCGATGGCGCCGGAGGATCAGACGCAAAAGGAAGCCGCGCGGCTCGCGA
>JBBSKJ010000437.1:0-2079 GCA_038256475.1 Micropepsales bacterium
CACGACTTCCGACGGCGCCGCCGTCACCATCGGCGCGGTGCTGGCGCCGGCATTGACCGCCGTCTGCTGCGGCGCGCTGGGCCTGGCTTCGAGCGCCGCCTCCAGGTTCAACTGGCGGGTGGCCTCTTTTTCGGCTGGTGTGGATTCACCAGCCCAAGCGGGGCCCCAGGCGGGCGAAGCCAGCATCATACAAGCGGCTCCGGTCATGGCGATCATGCGCGTGTTCATGGCTGTTCCTGCTGCGGCTTGATTTGAGAACGGCAGGGCTGGTCGCTTTGTTCCATCTGTTCATGGAACTCTTTGGAACCAGTTGATTTTTATGGGAACCGCCCGGGTCCGCCGGTGTTCCTTCCTCATATATCTGAAAGGATTTCAAACATGCTTGGAACAATTCTGATCGTCGTTCTGCTGCTGTTGCTGCTGGGCGCCTGGCCGTCCTGGTCGCACAGTCAAGCCTGGGGCTACTACCCGTCCGGCACCCTGGGCCTGGTTTTGGTGATCGTGCTGGTGCTGGCCCTGATGGGACGGATCTGACGCATCCGAGCATGTCCAGGAGGCATGCATGACAAAGAAGAAACTGTTCGAAGACATCAAGCAACACCCGGCGCGGATTTACCGCGCGCCGGGGGATGTGCTTCGCGATCGCAGGTTCGGCGATGCGGAGCGTCTGGAGATTCTAAAAGCGTGGCGCGACAGCGCGGATGAAGGGGCAGACATCGCGGAGATCGAAGCCCTGATCGCAGAAATCGAAGGCCGTCTCGACTCTCCCAACAACCATGCGGCGGAATAGCGGATACGGATAATGGATACAAAGGATACCAAAATGCATACCGAAGAAGGCCATGTGGTGTTGAGTGCACAGGAGGCCCGCCAGGGCAAGGAACTGGGCGTGATGCGCTATGTGCTGCACATCAGCCTGGCACTGTCGGTGATCGCCGGTATTGTGCTTTACGCGATCTTTTTCTCGTAAGGAATCAATGCGTCGGTTCGGCCGACAGATCCATCAGGGCGCGCCGCAGCTCCACCGGCCCGAAGGGCTTTTGCAAAATCACATGGCCGCGGAATTCTTCCGGCACACCGCGCGGGCCATAGGCGGTGGCAAAAAGGAACGGAATTTCGCGCGCTTCCAGTTCGGCGGCGAAGGGAAAAACGGTCTTGCCGTTCAGATGCACGTCCAGCATCGCCAGATCGAAAGTGTCGGTGTCGAGGTACCGCATCGCGTCCTCCAGCCGGGGCACCACGGCGGCGACTTCGTAGGCAAGCTCGCTGACCATATCCTCGATCAGCATCGCAATCGTCATCTCGTCCTCCACCACCAGCACCCGGGGGGCGGCCAGGTGCAGGTTGCCGGGCAAATCCGGCACGGGATGCAAAGGGGTTGAGGGCGGGCGCATCACAATTCAACGCAGCCTAGCGGGGGAAGTTTCCCGCGTCCTCCCGGCCCCGGGCTAAGTCTCTGATAGGGTTACTGATTCCTGAGACGCCCGGCGCCCAACTTGACGGTTCCTCCCGCTGCGGTCACCAAGGGCCATCAATTCGCTTTGGGACTTTGCAGGTGGCCCTCCCCCAACTCTCCGTGGTCGTTCCGACCTTCAAGGAACGCGGCAATGTGGCCGAGCTGGTGCGGCGGCTGGATCTGGCCCTGGCGGGGATCGCCTGGGAGGCGGTCTTTGTCGACGACAACTCCCCAGACGGCACAGCAGCGGCGGTGAAGGAGATCGCGGCCAGCGATCCCCGGATACGCTGCCTGCGCCGGGTGGGCCGCCGCGGCCTGGCAGGGGCCTGCATCGAAGGCATGTCCTCCAGCGCCGCCCCTTTTGTGGCAGTGATCGATGCTGACCTGCAGCATGACGAGAAGGTGCTGCCGGCAATGCTGGCCAAGCTTCAGGGCGGAGCGGCCGACCTGGTGGCCGGCACCCGCTATGTCGAAGGCGGCAGCGCCGCCAGTTTCTCGGAAGGACGCGGCGCCATCTCGCGGCTGGCCACCAAACTGACCCACCGACTGGTGGGCACCAATCTCAGCGATCCGATGTCCGGCTTTTTCATGATGCGGCGCGACCGTTTCGACGAAATCGCGCC
>JBBSKJ010000438.1:0-2070 GCA_038256475.1 Micropepsales bacterium
CGCGCAATCCGCCGCCGGCGCTGCCCAATATCGGTCGGTTGGGCCGGCCCGGCGTGCAGGTGATGCAGATGCCGGTGCCGCAGTCCACGGCGATCTTCGGCCTGCCAGGCATCATGCGCGACGATCCGGATTTTATTCCAGGCTATGTCGCCAACTACATTCTGGGCGGTGGGGGTTTTTCCTCGCGCCTGACCGATGAAGTGCGCGTCAAGCGTGGCCTGACCTATGGCGTCTCCACGTCACTCACCGCCTACAGCAAGGCGAGTGTGATGATGGGGTCGGTCGCCACCCGCGCCAATGCGATCCGCCAGACGGTGCAGGTGGTCAAGGATACGATGGGGACCTTCGCCAAGAACGGCCCCACCCAGCAGGAACTGGATGACGCCAAGACCTATCTGACGGGCTCGTTCCCGATGGCCTTCGCCTCCAACAGGGGCACCGCATCCCAGCTCGGAACGTTCCAGCGGCAGAATCTGGATATCGGCTATGTGGCGCGGCGCAACTCGTTGATTCAGGCGGTGACGCTGGCCGATGTGCGCCGGGTGGCCGGGCGGATCTACGATCCGGCCAAGCTGACGGTGGTGATCGCTGGCAGCCCTTCCGATGGCCGGCCCGCCCCCCAGGTTCCGCGCCCGCCGGTGCGCTCCCCGGCCGCGGACACCAAGCCGGGTGCGCCTGCCACCGCCATCCAGCCCGACAAGCCGACGGACAAGCCCTTGCCGGGGCCGGTGACGACACCCAAAGACGTCAAAAAGCCTTAGAAACTGTTGATGGACGAGAGCTGCCTGCCGCCTGTGGCCGTGTGGCTGCTAGGCTTGGACGCATGAGCAGAATCCGCCAGCTTTCGGAAGGCACCGTCAACCGCATTGCGGCGGGCGAGGTCGTCGAGCGCCCTGCGGCGGCGATCAAGGAGCTGGTGGAAAACGCGATCGACGCGGGCGCCACCCGCATCGACATCGCGGCGTCCAATGGCGGCGCCGACCTCTTGCTGGTGGAAGATGATGGCGGCGGCATGAACGCCGACGACCTGACGCTGGCGATCCAGCGCCATGCCACCTCCAAGCTGCCGGTGGCGGGCGGCGAGGATGATCTGTCGCACATCGTCACCATGGGGTTTCGCGGCGAGGCGCTGCCCTCCATCGGCGCGGTGGCGCGGCTTTCTCTTGCCAGCCGAACGCGGGACAGCGAAGCGTCGGAAATAAAAGTGGATGGTGGGCGGGTGCAGGGGCCGATGCCCGCCGCCTTTCGAGCCTTTGGCCAGCACGGCACCCGCGCCGAAGTGCGCGAGCTGTTCTACGCCACCCCGGCGCGGCTGAAGTTTTTGAAGTCGTCGCGCTCGGAAGATCTGGCCATCACCGACATCGTCAAGCGGCTGGCGATGGCCCGGCCCGACATCGCCTTCTCGCTGACCCTGGACGGGCGCAGGGCGCTGGACTTGGCGGCCGAGCCGGACCTGATGGACGGGCGGCTGCCGCGCCTTGCGCGCATCATGGGCCGCGAGTTCGGCGACAATGCCGCATTGGTGGAAGCGCGCCGCGAAGGCGTCAGCCTGTCCGGTTATGCGGGGCTTCCCACCTATAATCGCGCCAATGGCGCGATGCAGTTCCTGTTCGTCAATGGCCGCCCGGTGCGCGACAAGCTGCTGGTGGGTGCGGTGCGCGGCGCCTATGCCGATTTCCTGGCGCGTGATCGCCATCCGGCGCTGGCGCTGTTCCTGGAATGCGATCCCCATTTCGTGGATGTGAATGTCCATCCCGCCAAGACCGAGGTGCGCTTCCGCGATGCCGGGCTGGTGCGGGGGCTGATCGTGGGCGCGCTGAAACATGCTCTGAGTGAGGCGGGGCATCGCGCGTCCTCCACCGTGGCGGGCAGCGCGCTAGCCGCGTTCCAGCGGCAATCGCCGACCCCGTTCCAGTCGCCCAATATCTTTTCCGCCGTCGGCGTGTGGGAGGCATCTTCGCCTTATGCCGCCGCCCTGCCGATGTCGGTGCGGATGGAAGAGGCGCCTGAATCCGCCGCTATTCCTGATACCCCCCTGGGTGTCGCCCGCGCCCAGTTGCACGAAACCTA
>JBBSKJ010000439.1:0-2069 GCA_038256475.1 Micropepsales bacterium
ATTTCCCGGTCCTCAAAGACACCATCGCCCGGATTGCCGGCCCCGATGTGGCGCTGGTGGACAGCGCCGAGACCACGGCGGCAACGGTTGAAACCATCCTGCGGGAGCGGGGCCTGTTGAATGAAGGCCCGCCGATGCAATCACGCTTCCTGGCCACCGACGCACCCGGCCGCTTCGCCCATCTGGGCGAAATCTTCTTGGGCGAACCGATCGATCCCGGCGCCGTCACGCTGGTGGATCTGTAGTTACGTCAGCCGCGGCGGGCCGCATCGATGGCGGCCACGTCGATCTTCTTCATCGTCATCATGGCCTGGAAGGCACGTTTGGCTTCCTCGCCACCGGCCGCCATTGCTTCGGTCAGGGTACGCGGCGTGATCTGCCAGTTCACGCCCCATTTGTCCTTGCACCAGCCACAGGCGCTTTCCTGGCCGCCATTGCCGACAATGGCATTCCAGTAGCGGTCGGTTTCTTCCTGGGAATCGGTGGCGATCTGGAAGGAAAAGGCTTCGCTCTGCTTGAAGGCGCTGCCACCATTCAGGCCGATACAGGGGATGCCGGCGACGGTGAACTCCACCACCAGCACGTCGCCCGCCTTGCCGGAGGGGAAGTCGGCCGGGGCATGGTGGATGGCGCCAACGCTGCTGTCGGGGAAGGTCTTGGCATAGAAGCGGGCGGCGGTTTGCGCATCCTTGTCGTACCAGACGCAAATCGTGTTCTTGGCGATGGCCATGGCTTGTCCTTTCCTTTGGAACCCAGGGTTTGGCTGGACTCCGGCTGCTTCAACGTCCTAAGGACGGCGACGGGACCGGTAACCCGACACGGATACGAATTTTTTTAAGCCGGATAGTCCACGCGCACCAGATAAAGCCCATCGGGCGGCGAAACCGGACCGCAACGCGCGCGATCCCTGGCCGCCAGCGCCTCGGCGACATTGCGCGGCGTCCATTTGCCTTCCCCCACCAGCTTCAGCGTGCCGGCGAAAGAACGAATCTGGTGGTGCAGGAAAGAACGCGCCGAAGCCTCGATATGGATTTCGTCGGCGCGGCGCGACACGTCCAGCCGGTCCAGCGTCTTGACCGGCGAGGCCGACTGGCATTCGGCGGCGCGGAAGGTGGTGAAGTCATGCTGGCCCACCAGATCCTGCGCCGCGATATGCATGGCCTCGGCATCCAGTTTCGGACTGACATGCCAGACCCGGCCCTCTTCCAGCGCCGGGGGGCTGCGGCGATTCAAAATACGAAACAGGTAATGGCGCGACTTGGCGGAAAAGCGGGCGTGGAATTCGCTGTCTGTTTCGACCGCATCCAGCACCACCACGGGATCGGGGCGCAGGTAATGGTTCAGCGCGTCACGCACCTTGCCGGCGTCAAAGCTCTTCACCAGATCGAAATGCGCCACCTGCCCCAGGGCGTGGACTCCGGCATCGGTGCGGCCCGCGCCGGTGACGGTGACCCGCTCGCCGGACAGTTTCTCAATCGCGTCTTCCAGCGCGCCCTGCACCGACGCCCCTTCGGCCTGGCGTTGCCAGCCGACAAAGGGCCCGCCGTCATATTCCAGTGTCAGGCGAAAGCGCGGCATCAGGTGAGCAGCGTGCCGGGCGGCAGGGCAAAGCCCTTGAGCAGTTCCGCCGCCGTCATCGCTGATTTTCCGGCGCGCTGCACTTTCAGCAGTTTCAGCGCACCCTCACCGCACGCCACGCTCAGTGCGTCATCGAGCACCACGCCCGGCTTGCCGCTGCCTTCCACAGGCTCGGCATAGAGAATCTTCAGCCGCTCGCCATTCACTTGCGTCCATGCGCCGGGAAAAGGCGATAAGCCGCGTACATGGGCGTCGATCTCCCGCGCCGGGCGCGTCCAGTCGATGCGCGCTTCTTCCTTGGAAATCTTCTTGGCGTAAGTGACGCCCGCTTCGGTTTGTGGCGTTGGCGTCACACCGCCGCGTTCCAGCGCGCCTAAGCTGCGCACCATCAGGTCGGCGCCCAGCCGCGAAAGCTCCGTCGTCAGTTCGCCCGAGGTCTTGCGGCCCACCAAGACGCGCTCGGCCATCAGCACCGGTCCGGTATCGAGCCC
>JBBSKJ010000440.1:0-2060 GCA_038256475.1 Micropepsales bacterium
CTCACGCGGCCGTGTGTGGCGCGGGGGGGTGGGTTGCGGCAACCCCGGAGCACGAAAGGCGACGGGCGCCGGTCCCGGAGGACCGACGCCCGTCGCTGAAACGCGGTGCGGCGTTCGTGGCGCGTGATCGAAGCGGCGCGGTGCTGCTGCTCAAGCGACCTGACAAGGGCCTGCTGGCTTCGATGCTGGAGCCGCCGCTGGGCCCCTGGGAAGAAAATTTTCCGTCAAACGCCAAGGCGCTGAAACAGGCGCCGTTCGAAGCCGCCTGGAAGAAGCGCCCGGGCATCGTGCGCCATGGCTTCACCCACTTTGAGCTGGAGATTGAGGTGTATTTTTCGGACGTCACAAAACGCCCCAAACTCCTGCGTCATTCCCGGGCGAGCGCTGATGCGAAGCAATCAGCGCGAGGGGAAGGGAATCCATCTCAACTGGAGCGCGGATCGCGCGGAACGCGCGCCTCGCCGGGAATGACAAGGTGGGTCGATATGGACGATCTGCATAAAGTCGAACTGCCCACGGTAATGCGCAAGATTATCGCGCATGGAACCGATGACGGCGGCCCACTTTTTTCGTTACGAAAGCCCTGAACGCAGCTGCTGGCGCAGCATGTCGATCGGCGCAAGCCCGCCGCCCGGCAATTGAAACTGCCAGAAGGTCCAGCCATTACAGGCTTCCAGCCCCTGCACATGGGCGCCCATCTGATGGATGGAGCCCGAGGCCGTGGCGGTGACCAGCGTGCCGTCGGCGCGCACCTTGGCGGTCTGATGCTTGCGAGTGCCTTGCAGCACCGTGCCCACCGGCAGCAGGCCGCGCTCGACCACCCAGCCGAAGGGAATGCGCGGTTCGGAACGCTTGGACTTGGTGACTTCGATCACATCGCTGCCCGCCGGGACGACTTCGGCAATCCGCGCCCGCGCCACATCGGCATAGGCCTTCTCGCGCTCGATGCCGATGAAATGCCGGCCCAGCCGTTTGGCCACCGCGCCCGTTGTGCCGGAGCCGAAAAAGGGGTCCAGGATCACATCGCCCGGCTTGGTCGAGGACACGATCACCCGGTGCAGCAGCGATTCCGGCTTCTGGGTGGAATGGGCCTTCTGGCCGTCGGTGCCCTTGAGGCGTTCTTTGCCAGCGCAGATCGGCAGGGTCCAGTCGGAGCGCATCTGCAACTCGTCATTCAGCGCCTTCATCGCTTCGTAATTGAAAGTGTATTGCTGCTTGGGATTCTTGGTCGCCCAGATCAGCGTCTCATGGGCGTTGGTGAAGCGGCGGCCCTTGAAGTTGGGCATGGGGTTGGACTTGCGCCACACAACATCGTTCAAAATCCAGAAACCCAGATCCTGCAGGATGGCGCCGACGCGAAAGATGTTGTGATAGGAGCCGATCACCCAGATCGCGCCATTGTCGCTCAGAACATGGCGGGCGGCGGTCAGCCAGTCGCGGGTGAACTTGTCATACTCGGCGAAGCTGCCGAACTGGTCCCAGTGATCGTCCACCGCATCGACCTTGGACTGGTCTGGCCGGCGCAGTTCGCCGCGCAATTGCATATTGTAGGGCGGGTCGGCGAATACCAGATCGGCGCAGCCCGCGGGGAGAGCCTTCATGCGCTCCACGCAATCGCCTTCGATGATCTGATCCAGTTTCAACGCGCCCATAAATCCCGCCCCAGTTATCAACAGCAGGATTCACAGTGATTCGCCGGGAGTCCCGGGTCAAGAGTCTTGAGGAATCAAAGCGTTATGAATTGAGTCCCCGGATTCATCCCCATACAAGATGTGGTGTACCGGGGAAAAAGATCTGCGGTGATGGACGGTAATGCCATGGGCCCGAAGGCCGGTCAGGTGTTCGGGCGTGCCGTAACCCTTGTTTTGCCGCCAGCCGTAAACCGGATGATTGTCATGCAGCAGCGCCATCAGGCGGTCGCGCGTCACCTTGGCGATAATTGAAGCCGCGGCGATCGAGACGCTGCGGCTGTCGCCCTTTACCAGCGTATCGCATTTGCAGGGCAAGGCGGGGGCATCATTGCCGTCCACCAGCGCGAAGCTTGCGGCCACCGGCAAGGC
>JBBSKJ010000441.1:0-2058 GCA_038256475.1 Micropepsales bacterium
CTGGCGCGGCATCTCAAGGTCGATCCCGAAGCCGCCTTGCGAGGGGCCAACGCCAAGTTCACCCGCCGCTTCCGCCATCTCGAAGCCAGCCTGGCCGCCCGGGGCGTCAAACCCGGCGCCGCAAGCCTGGAGGAGATGGAAGCGCTTTGGCAGGACGCCAAGAAATTGGAAAAGGGGCTTTAGCGATCTCACCATGGGCGGGCCCGACCCGCCCATCCAGCATTACCGCCTGGATGGCCGGGTTAAACCCGGCCATGGAGATGATGTTAGGAGTGAAAACTAGCCGCCAGTGCCCTGTTCCAGCGTTATTTTTCTGGGAAAGCGGCTTTCGAAACGGCCCAGGTCATCGGGGTGTATCCGCAAGCTTAGGCTGATCTTGTCGCCCCGCTCGCGGCGCTCCAGCACCTGGGCGTGGCGATATGCAAAAGCCAGCGCGCTGCCGTCCGCGGAGTCCAGCTTCAGGGATAGCGTGATGTTGCCACGCGTCACGCCGGTCTCGAACGCCTCCAGAAGGGCCGGGATTCCCTCACCCGTCAGCGCCGAGGCCGCGATGACTTCGCCCTTGCGCCCGAGCAGCCCTGCCCGCTGGCTGGGTTCCAAAAGGTCGATCTTGTTCAGCACCTCGAGCATGGGCCGGTCGGGCGGCACGCCCAGCTCCTCCAGCACCGCCAGCACATCGGCCTTCTGGGCGGACGTCTCGTCATGGGCGGCGTCGCGCACATGCACGATGACATCGGCCTCCAGCACCTCCTCCAGGGTGGCGCGGAAGGCGGCGATCAGCTCGGTCGGCAGGTCAGCAATAAAGCCCACCGTGTCGGAGAGGATGATCTTGGTCCCCTTGGGCAGCTTCACGCCCCGCATGGTGGGATCAAGGGTGGCGAACAGCAGATCCTTGGCCAGAACTTCGGATTCGGTCAGCCGGTTGAACAAAGTGGACTTGCCGGCATTGGTGTAGCCGACCAGCGCCACCACCGGGAACGGCACTTTCTTGCGCGCCTGGCGGCCAAGGCCGCGGGTGCGCTTGACCGTCTCCAGTTCCTTTTTGATCTTGGTGATGCGCTCGCCGATCAGGCGGCGGTCGGTTTCGATCTGGGTTTCACCGGGGCCGCCCAGAAAGCCGAAGCCGCCGCGCTGGCGCTCCAGATGGGTCCAGGACCGCACAAGGCGCGAGCGCTGATAGTTGAGATGGGCCAGTTCGACCTGAAGCCGCCCTTCCCGCGTGGCGGCGCGCGCCCCGAAGATTTCCAGAATGACGGCGGTGCGGTCCAGCACCTTGCTGTTCCACGCCTTTTCCAGGTTGCGCTGCTGCACCGGCGTCAGATGGGCGTTGACGATGATGACTTCCGGCTCTTCGGCTTTGGCCAGAACAGCGATTTCTTCCACCTTGCCGCTGCCCAGCAGCGTGGCGGGAACAGGCCGCGCCAGGGGCGCGATCTGGGCCACCACCACATCCAGATGAATGGCGGCGGTCAGTCCGACGGCTTCGGCCAGGCGTGCCTGCGCATCCCGCAAGGCCCGTGCTGACGCTGTGCGGCCTTTCGGCTCGACATGGATGACAAAAGCGCGGGAGGCCAACTTAGCTTTCTGCCGGCTCGTCCTGAAGCTGGATCGGACCCATCGGCATCACGGTCGAAATCGCGTGCTTGTAGACCAGCTGCGACTGGCCATCGCGGCGCAGCAGCACGCAGAAATTGTCGAACCAGGTGATATTGCCCTGGAGTTTGACGCCATTGACCAGAAATATGGTGACAGCGGCTTTGCTTTTGCGGACGGCGTTTAAAAACGTGTCCTGAAGGTTCTGTTGTTTATCGCTCATGGGTTCGCCCATTGTTTCAGCAGCGCGAGGGGGGTCTCGCAATGCATCTTGGCCTGTGAGTGTATCGCAATGCTGCAATTGCGAAAGGGGAAATAGCGCCCTTTCCGGGCCTATTTGATGCCTGCGTTTTCATCATACAAATCACGGATGCGCTTGGTTACCGGGCCGGGCCTGCCGTCGCCGATCTGGTTCCCGTCAATCGTCACCACCGGAACCGCCGCGCCGGTCGCCGACGAGATAAA
>JBBSKJ010000442.1:0-2046 GCA_038256475.1 Micropepsales bacterium
CCGTATAGTGCATTGCAGCGATCCCGAGCCCCATAAGGGGGCCGCTCAGAAGAAGCGCCAGCGCCCGCCGGCGCATTTTTCCCACGATCGCAAAGCCTGCTCCAGTCGCCCCGACAGCGAGGAAGAACGACAGTGCGGTCAGCACCGGCTCATAGGACAACCGCATGCCCGGCATGGAATAGGCCAGCATTGCCACGAAGTGCATGGACCAGATGCCGCCACCAAGCGAGAATGCGGCACCTGCGAGCCAAGCCGCCCGTCCTGATCGGGTGACCGCCGCGCCAGAGCGGCCCGCCAGGTCCAGTGCAGTGTAAGACGTCACCACTGCGATCAGTAATGCGAGAAAGACCAGGGTCTCATTATGGTGGCCGTGCATGGGTGTTCCTACACCGATTCCTCTGTAGATAGCGTAGTATAACTTGAGCCAGGATGACCGCACCATTGGAGCATTGGCTCACTTTTGTTTAACACGGCCTTAGTTATTTGATGGCGCCCTGATCCGTCATCATTCACCGGGAGTCGCCTTCCGCGGCGTGACGCAACAGGCTGTCGTTCACGGCCACTGCAACGATGCCGCCCGAACTGCAGATTGATCTAAAGGTGCTGAGCCTGCCCACCGGCCTGTTGGTCTGCCCTCTGACCACCCCATCTGCCCGGCGGGTAACAGACCATGGCTCCGACAGCGTGGCTTTATGAACGGTCCTGAACCGCGAACAGATGCTGAAACGCGCCGGGCATCCGAGCAACATCCGATAGGCGGCAGGTGTCCAGAACACCCATGAACGCCTCTCTCGCTTGCGAGATCACGGCAGGTAACCCGCAGCCCTGGGAGATACGGCATGTGCTGCAATCTACCAGGGGGTCGTCGCCTTCGGTGTGTCGGACGACTTGGCCGATGGTGATCTCGATGGCCGGACGCGCCAGTTGCAGTCCACCCTGTCTGCCTCGGGTGGTCCGGATAAATCCTGTGCTCCCGAGGTCCTGAACGATCTTCATCAGGTGGTTCTGGGAAATGTCATGGGCCTCGGCGATCTGGCGGATCGATACCAGCCTGCCGTCGCTCGATGCGAGATAGATCAACGCACGAAGGGCATAGTCGGTGTAGCGGCTCAGTTTCATAGGACATGAATACAAGTATTTGCTTTGCACGTATAGCGTCGTATAGATGCATAATTAATACATGTTTTGGAGAATCACATGGCTCGCCCGCTGTCTCTGCAGACCATCACGGTGGTGAAAGCCACCGTTCCCGCACTGGAGCAATACGGCCCATTGATCACCGAGACGATGTACCGGCGGCTATTCGAAAACGACCATATCGCCGCCCTGTTCAACCAGGCGAATCAGCAGAAAGGCACGCAGCGGCTTGCCTTGGCGCATGCTGTTCTGGCCTATGCGCGCAACATCGAAAATTTGCCGGTTCTGGGCGCGGCAGTCGAACGGATTGCCCAGAAACATATCGGCTACGCGATCCTGCCCGAGCATTATCCCTTCGTCGGTGAGGCCCTTCTAGGCGCCATTGAGGAGGTTCTGGGCGATGCCGCCACGCCCGACATCCTGGCGGCCTGGGGCGAGGCCTACTGGTTCCTGGCTGATCTGCTGATCGCGCGCGAAGCCACAATCCGTGCTGGCATCGAGGCACAGCGCGGCGGCTGGACCGACTGGCGCCGCTTTACGGTCGCAGGGCGGCAAGTCGAGGCCGAAGGCATCGTATCCTTCGTGCTGCGCCCTGAGGATGGCGGGCCTGTCGTTGCCCACCGACCAGGCCAATATCTGACGCTGCGCTTTGACGCGGCCGGACTGCCCGGGGTCAAGCGCAACTATTCGATTTCCAGCACGCCAAGTGACGAAAGCTATCGCATTACCGTCAAGCGCGAGGCAGAGGGAGAAGCATCCCGCTTCCTGCATGACCATGCGTTGGTGGGAACGATCCTGGAAACGACGCCGCCCGCCGGCGACTTCCACCTGTCAGACAATCCGCCGCGGCCGGTTGTCCTTCTGTCGGGTGGGGTTGGTCTGACGCCCATGGTCAGCATGCTGGAAGTC
>JBBSKJ010000443.1:0-2043 GCA_038256475.1 Micropepsales bacterium
CCATCCGCAGCAGCTGGTGCATCGGGATCACCGAGCGGCCCAGAACAACCGAGATTTCGACCTTCACGTTATCGACATTGGAAGCCATGGGCCCTGCCCTTAGAATTACCCTCGGCATTGCGCCGATCCGCCAAAAGGTGACGGATTATGGTTTCGGAAAGCTTAATTTGGACGCGCCCATAAAGAGCCTTGTCGAGTGGAAGATCAGCGACCAGCCGGTCGCCTATCCGGGTGCGCTGGCGCTGATGGAGACGCGCGCCGCGGCCATCGCGGACGGCAGCGCCGGCGAGATGGTCTGGCTGCTGGAGCACCCGCCCATCTACACCGCCGGCACCAGCGCCAATGACGCCGACCTGATCGACGCGCGCTTCCCGGTCTATCGCACCGGACGCGGCGGCCAGTTCACCTATCACGGGCCGGGCCAGCGGGTGGGTTACGCCATGCTGGACCTCAAGCAGCGCAAACCGGACGTGCGCGCCTATGTGCAGGACCTGGAGCAGTGGCTGATCGAGACCCTGACGCTATTCAACGTGAAGGGCGAGCGCCGCGCGGGCCGGGTCGGCATCTGGGTGCAGCGGGGCCCCACATCCACAGCGAATGAGCGGGAAGACAAGATCGCGGCGCTGGGCGTGCGCATCAAGCGCTGGGTGACGTTTCACGGCGTGGCGCTGAACGTCGATCCGGATCTGTCGCATTTTTCCGGCATTGTGCCTTGCGGCGTGACGGCCCATGGCGTCACCAGCCTGGCGGACCTGGGGATAATCGTCTCCATGGCCGATGTGGATGTTGCCTTGAAGCAGAGTTTCAAAAAAATATTCGGATAGATTTTAAAAATAGGGGGATTTCATGCCGCGCGTATCAGCCGCCTTTTTCGCGGTCGCCGCTGTTTGTCTGTTGCTGGGTATGGCCTGGGGCATGCAGATGGGCGGGTCCGAAGATTTCACCATGATGCCGGCCCATGCCCATCTCAATCTGCTGGGCTGGGTAACACTGGCGCTGTACGGCACCTTCTATGCCCTGACGGCGAACACAATGTCGCCGCGGCTGGCCTGGATCAATTTCGCGCTGTCCACCATCGGTACGGCGCTGATGATCACCTTCCTGGCGCTGTTCCTGCCCGCGCGCGACTCCAGCTACGTTCCCGGCATGGTTGCGGGCGAAGTCGCCAGCGTCTTGGGACTGCTGGTGTTCGGTGTGGCGGTGGCCAAAGAATTGCTGCGTCCACGCCCCTAAAGCGACGGGCGTCGGATAAAGCCCTTTTCCGCAGGCGGTTCGGAGTTGTGAAGGTCCACGGCGCTGACCTTGGCGCCGGCGGGCCCCTGGGTGGCGAAGGAGACGAACGTCTCCACCGCCTTGGTGGGGCCGGAGACCAGCGCCTCCACCGAGCCGTCGGCGCGATTGCGCACCCAGCCGTCCAGCTTGTGATGCTGTGCCGCCGCGGTCAGAAAGTCGCGAAAGCCGATACCTTGCACGATGCCATGCACGTGTACCCGCAGGGACGTAATATCTTCGCTCAAGTGAGTCTCCATGCGGCAAAATGAAAAGCTGCCCCTAAGATAAACCGCTATACCCTCAAAACAAGATGGCCACCTTCCCCCGTTCCGTGTCCCTGGCCGTGTTCCGGGCCCATATCGAGAACGGCCTGTCGGTCGCCATCGGCGTCGGCGTCACCGGGCTGGGCGCCGGGCTGGCGCTGGGCTTTACCGCCGGCATCGCCGCCGCCACCGGCGCGGTCTGTGTTTCCATCAGCGATCGCACCGATCCCCTGCGCCAGAAAGTCTGGATCATGGGCTTTGCCTTCCTCAGTGCCTGCTTTTTCACTGCGCTGTCATCTTTCTCGCGCTTCTCGCCTCTGGCGCGGCCCATGGCTACGAACTCAAGCAGAGCTTCGAAACCCGCTTTGGGCCGGTCTGGCCAGCGATCAACATTGGCCAGGTCTACACGACGCTCCAACGCCTCGAGCGCGATGGCCTGATTCGTGCGCAAGAGGTCGAAGCCGAGAGCCGCCGCCCGCGAAATGTCTTCGAAGTCACAGAAGCCGGC
>JBBSKJ010000444.1:0-2031 GCA_038256475.1 Micropepsales bacterium
AGCTGGGCTGACATCATCATCTTCTCGGCGGTGGCGCCGATTTCCTTTGTCTCCAAGGCGGAAGTGGCGCGCTGGCCCTTCTTCGGTACCCTGGCGCGATTGCAGCGTACCGTGTTCGTGGACCGCACCCGGCGCAGCACCACCGGCGACACCCGCAACGCCATCCGTGACCGCCTGCTGGAAGGCGACGCGCTGGTGCTGTTTCCCGAAGGCACCAGCCATACCGGCAACGGGGTGTTGCCGTTCAAGAGCGCCCTGCTGGGCGCGGCGGAAGCCATCCTGGCCAACGGACAGCATGTGAAGGTGCAGCCGGTATCGACGGCCTTCACCGGGTTGCATGGCCTGCCCATGGGACGCGAAAACCGCCCCCTTTTCGCCTGGTATGGCGACATGGAAATGCTGCCGCATCTGTGGGAGGCGCTGCAGGCCGGACCGCTGGATGTTGTGGTCCAGTTCCATGAGCCCTTCAGCCTGGACATGATGGACCGCAAGGAATTGGCCCGCCGGGCCGAGAATATGGTGCGGACCGGCCAGGCCGAAGCCCTTGCCGGCCGCCATTAACTTGAAATCCGGCCCCCCGGCCCCGATAACCCCCCGTGCGCCAAAGGCGCCCCTTAAAAAGATCCAGATGAAGAAGCTTTTCGTCAAAACCTATGGCTGCCAGATGAACGCCTATGATTCCGCCAAGATGGCGGATCTGCTGGCGCCGCTGGGCTATGCGGCGACGGATGTGTCCGAGGGCGCCGACATGGTGATCCTCAACACCTGTCACATCCGCGAGCGGGCGGCCGAGAAAGTCTATTCCGAGCTGGGCCGCCTGAAAAAGATGAAGGCCGCCAAGGCCAAGGACGGCGAGCGGATGCTGCTGGCGGTGGCCGGTTGTGTCGCCCAGGCGGAAGGCGAAGAGATCGTGGCGCGTGCGCCGCAGGTGGACATTGTGGTGGGGCCGCAATCCTATCACCGCCTGCCCGAGATGATCGCGCGGGCCGCGCGTGCCGGCGGCCATGCGCTGGAAACCGATTTTCCGGCGCTGGAAAAATTCGACTCGCTGCAGCCGCCCCGGGCCAGCGGCATCAGCGCCTTCCTCACCGTGCAGGAAGGCTGCGACAAGTTCTGCACCTTCTGCGTGGTGCCTTACACCCGTGGCTCGGAACATTCCCGCCCCCCGCAGGCCATCCTCACCGAGGCGCGGCAGTTGGCGGAAAAAGGCGCGCGCGAAATCGTGCTGCTGGGCCAGAATGTGAATGCATACAATGCGGATGGATGGAGCCTGGCCAAACTGTGTGACGCCATCGCCGCGATCGATGAGATCGGGCGCATTCGCTATACCACCAGCCATCCACGCGACATGGGTGACGATCTGATCGCCGCCCATGCGGCCAATCCCAAGTTGATGCCCTATCTGCATCTGCCGGTGCAGTCAGGCAGCGATGCGGTGCTGGACGCGATGAACCGCCAGCACACCAGCGACGACTATCGCCGGTTGGTGGAGCGCATCCGCGCCGCCTGTCCCGACATCGCGCTCACGTCGGATTTCATCGTTGGCTTTCCGGGCGAAAGCGATGCGGATTTCGAGGCCACGCTCGGGTTGGTGCGCGACATCGGCTATGCCACGGCCTTTTCGTTCAAATATTCCAAGCGGCCGGGCACACCCGCTTCCACCATGCGCAAGCAGATTGCCGAAGATGTGAAGACGGCGCGGCTGGGCGCGCTGCAAAAGCTTCTGCTGTCGCAACAGTATGCCTTTGACGATTCCCAGATTGGCAAGATTCTGCCGGTGCTGTTCGAGAAAGTGGCGCGTGAGCCGGGACAGATCATGGGCCGCACGCCGTATCTGCAGCCGGTGCATGTCAAGACCGACGCGGCGCGCATCGGCCATGTGGCCAGCGTCAGGATCGAAAAGCGCACGGCGAACAGCTTACACGGGGTTCTGGCTTGAGCGCCAAGAAGACGCCGGTCACCACCCTGGAGTTTGCGGACAACAAGCTGCTGCGCGGCCTTTCCGGTCCCCACGCCAAGAATTTCGCGCGG
>JBBSKJ010000445.1:0-2030 GCA_038256475.1 Micropepsales bacterium
AGGAAATTGGGTGAAGACAGGATGACTTCCAGCCCAGCCTCGATGCCGTGCTCGAAAGTCGCGCCCTTGCGCCCCTCATTGTACATGGTCATCAGCGGCGCCATGTCGGCGCTGGTCACGGGGCGGCGATAGGCATGGCGCGCCAGACTGCCCAGTATCTTGCGGGCGCAGGCGCTTTCCGAAATCTGCTCGGATGGACGGCAGATGAATATCCTGCGACGGCTGGGCGTATCGCCCGCCCCCTTGATCCCATAGGGACCAGCGACGGAAATCGCTTGCACATCGCGGGCGGCGATCACGTCGGTGTGCGCTATGCCGGCATCCTGAAAGCCGGTGGCATGGGCAGGCACCGAGACGGTTTTGACGCGCGCGCCGTCCACCTGGATATCCAGTGTCAGGGGTGGCGGCGCGGCGGCCGGCTTGGGCATACGAAGCTGCTGGATGGTCTTGGGCACCAGGGTGGTTTCCAGCACCATGCTCTTGCGGAAGGATGCGCCGAAGGTGTGCTGACCGGCGGTCAGCGCGACTCTGGTCTCGATCCGGTCGGCGGGATTTTTCTGAATGTCGGCGCCCAGCCCCGGATTGAGGTTCACGATTACCGAATAGTCAGCGTCATAGGGCGCATAGAATTTGAACGAGCCACCGCCGCGCGACCCCAGCGGAAGATCGTCGCTCGCCCGTTCGTTGACATAAGGGTCCTTGGCCAGCTTGTGCTCGGTCACCACCGGCGAACGCGACACCAGCCCGGTGGCGGTACGGCTCACCCGCGCCCCGACCCGGATGTATTTGTCCATCAGGGTGCGCGACACGGTCAGCACGTCGGCGATATTGTCGAAGCCATAGCCGGAATCGTCGAAGGGCAGATCGGCGCTGACATCGATCTGAAGATCGAGAAGGTCGCGCACGGCATTGGCGTATTCCGCCCGGTTGAGGCGGCGCAGCGTGGCGCGGCCCGGATCGGGATTGGCGGCGCCCATCTTGTCGAGCGAGCCTTCCAGCCAGCCGGTGAAATCGGCGATTTCTTCCTTGGAGGGCCGCTTCATGCCGCGCGGCGGCATTTCGCCCAGACTCACCCGGCGCAGGATCTTCTCCCAGGTGGCGGTATGGGCCTCGATATTGTCGGCCTTGAGCGGCATGACTGACATGCCGGCGGTCTTGGCCTTGTCGTTGTGACAGCCGCCACAGAACTGGGTGAGCATGCGCTGGCGGTCGGCGGGCGTGGCGGATGACAGCGTCGCGGTGGTATGGACGGCCGGTGTTGCCGAAACCGGATCGGCGGTGGCCTGCCCCAGCAGCCCAAAGCCGGTGGCCGCCGTAAGCGCCACCAGGCTGGCCGCAGCAACCAGCTTTCGAGCCAGCCCGGTGCGTATGACGGTCGGCAACATCCTTACTCCAGGCTTCCCCCAGCCGGGTATACCCAGCTGTCACGCACCGGTGAGATGCGCTGTGTCGTTGTTGGTGCAAAAGATATCAGGTTTTTCCAAAGAAAACAGAGGCCTGCGGGAATCACCGCACAGCGGCGGCGGACAATAAGCTTTCCCTTAAAGGGCCTGCCCGGCGCACCAGCCCGATGCCCAAGCCCATTGGAAATTATACCCGCCAAGCCAGCCGGTTACGTCCACTACCTCACCAACAAAATGAAGCCCGGGGACCGCCTTGGCCTGCATCGTCCGGGAATCCAGGTCCCGCGTGTCGACACCGCCAAGGGTGACTTCGGCGGTGCGGTAACCCTCGGTGCCCGACGGGACGATCCGCCAATCGTTGATCTCGGCCGCCAGGGTTCGCAGCTTGCCGTCGGAGAGGCCGCCCAAGGGCTCCTGATAGGCCGGCAGGTCGGCGATCGCCTTGGCCAGCCGCTTGGGCAGCAGGGTGGACAGGAAGGTGTGGGCCGACTGCTTGCCGCTTTGCTGGCGAGCCGCGCGCAGCGCTTCCAGCGCATCCCTGCCCGGCAACAGATCCACGGCGATCTCCCGGCCCTCCCGCCAGTAGGATGAAATCTGCAGGATCGCCGGGCCGCTGAGGCCGCGATG
>JBBSKJ010000446.1:0-2027 GCA_038256475.1 Micropepsales bacterium
CAAGCCGCGCTGCTCGGCAATGCCGTTGGCCTTCATGATCTTCCAGGCTTCCCAGTTGGAGACGCCGACATAGCGGACCATCCCCTGACGCACGAGATCGTCCAGCGCCCGCATGGTCTCTTCCAGGGGCGTGATGGGGTCGGAATGGTGGATCTGGTAGAGATCGATGTGATCGGTCTGCAGCCGCTCCAGGCTCGCAGCGACGCTGTCCATGATATGGCCGCGCGACGCGCCCATGTCGTTGGGGCCAGGCGCCATGCGGCCGAACACCTTGGTCGCCAGCACGACATCGCTGCGCCTGACGCCCAGATCCTTCAGCGCCTGGCCGGTCATCGTCTCGGAATCGCCATAGGAATACACATTGGCGGTGTCGATGAAGTTGATCCGCGCTTCCAGCGCCCGGCCGATAAAGCTGGTGGCATCCTTCTGGCTGAGGGTGCCGATGGCGCCGCCGAAATAGTTGCGGCCCGAAAAGCCCCAGGTCCCCATGCACAATTCGGAGACATACAGGCCGGTCTGGCCGAGACGATTGAACTTCATGGCTTGTCCTGTTTGGGTTCGGGAAGCGGGATGAATTCCTTGTCGTCGCCGGGAATGGTGCCGAACGCGCCGTCCTTCCATTCCTGTTTGGCGCGCTCAATGCGGTCTTTTGAGGAGGAAACGAAATTCCACCAGATGTGGCGCGGTCCATCCAGCGCCGCGCCGCCCAGCAGCATCACCCGCGCCGGCGCATCGGTGTAAAGCGTCACCTCTTCGCCCGGCTCCAGCACCAGCATCGCGCCGGGGCCGTGCAACGCCACATCCTCAGCCCCGATATGGACTTCGCCCTCGATGATCAGCAGGGCGCGCTCTTCATGTTCGGCCGGATAGCGCAGGGCGCCGCCGGTCTCGAACCGCGCATCGGCATAGAAAATCGGTGAAAACACTTTCACTGGGGATTTGAGGCCGAAGGCCTCGCCCGCGATCAGCCGCAGGGTGACGCCCTTTTCCTCGCGCTCGGGCAGATCGGCGACACCGAAATGCTGGAAATGCGGCGGGGCCTCCTCGTCGCCCCTAGGCAGGCCGATCCAGCTTTGAATGCCGTGCATGCGGTGACCCGCCGCGCGCACATCGTCGCCGGTGCGCTCGGAATGGGCGATGCCGCGACCCGCCGTCATCCAGTTGACGTCGCCCGGCCTTATTTCCTGCACTGACCCCAGCGTGTCGCGATGCATCTGCGAGCCGTCGAACAGATAGGTGATGGTGGCCAGCCCGATATGGGGATGGGGCCGCACGTCGATGCCCTTGCCCGGCGCAAAATCGACCGGCCCGAAATAATCGAAGAAGACGAAGGGGCCGATGCTGCGCCGCGCAATCTGCGGCAACAGGCGGGTGACGAAGAATCCGTCGCCCAGGTCGTGTGGTTTTCCGGTGATGGGGATCATGGCGCCAGCCTAGCCGGATGAACGCAAAAGCTCTAGTGTTCGAAAAAAACAATCCAGGAGGCGATCTTGCTGCGCAAAATTGTGACGTCCGTTCCGCTGGCCGTGCTGCTCGGCATGGTGCCGGCGGC
Source organism: Micropepsales bacterium (assembly GCA_038256475.1). GTDB lineage: Bacteria > Pseudomonadota > Alphaproteobacteria > Micropepsales > Micropepsaceae > Rhizomicrobium. Next base: position 1,553 of record JBBSKJ010000446.1, read on the forward strand.
GGCGAGAGACACCGCGCTTCAAATGGTATCCATCGATGTGGAAGGCGGCGGTGGCACGCTGTTCGTCACCCCCGACGGCAAGTCGCTGCTGATCGACACCGGCAACCCCGAGGTCAGCAAGGCCACCGGCAATCATCCCAGTTCGGCGCGCATCGCGGCCGCCGCCACGGCGCTGGGCGTCAAGAAGATCGACTATCTGCTGACCACACATTATCACGGTGACCATATTGGCGGGCTGGAAGGCCTGCTGGCGCGCATGCCGATCGACACATTCATCGATCATGGCGAAAATCGCGAAACCACCGCTTCCACCCAGCCCGGCGCGGCGCAGATCGACCTGAAGAACCCGCCGCCCAATTCCAGCGCCGCCGGCTACAACCGCTATGTAAAGCTGATCGGCAACAAGCGCCGCATCATCGCCAAGGCGGGGGACGTGTTCCGCATCGGCGGCATGACCGTCACCGTGGTGATGGCC
>JBBSKJ010000447.1:0-2023 GCA_038256475.1 Micropepsales bacterium
CGGCGTCGCCGCCTTGGGACCGCACCTGTTCACGGAAGCAACGCCGCCGCCGGGTACGCCCGGCGGGCTGGCCAACGCCATCTTCGGCAGCGCGATAATGAGCTTGGCCGCGGTGGTGGTGGGCACGCCGATCGGCATTTTTGCCGGCACCTATCTGGCGGAGTATGCCCGCTACGGAAAGCTCGCCTTCGTGGTGCGGTTCGTCAACGACATCCTGTTGTCGGCCCCGTCCATCGTGATCGGCTTGTTCATCTACCAGTTGATCGTGGTGCCGATGGGCAATTTCTCGGCCATTGCCGGCGCCGCCGCCCTGACGGTGATCGTGATCCCGGTGGTGGTGCGCACCACCGAGAATATGCTGCTGCTGGTGCCCAACTCCCTGCGCGAAGCCGCCAGCGCGCTGGGCGCGCCGCAAAGCTATGTCATCAAGCTGGTGACCTGGAAGGCGGCGCGCGCCGGCATGATCACCGGCGCACTTCTGGCGGTCGCGCGCATCTCCGGCGAAACCGCGCCAATCCTGTTCACCGCGCTCAACAACCAGTTCATGTCCACCGACGTCACCAAGCCGATGGCCTCGCTGCCGGCGGTGATCTTCCAGTACGCCCTGTCGCCTTATGAAGATTGGCACGATCTGGCCTGGGCCGGCGCGCTGCTGGTCACCGCCACGGTGCTGACTCTTTCCATCATCGCCCGCATTCTGGGCAATCAGAAACAACGGACCTGATCCATGGACACCGCCATTCAGCCCGCCCCCGACCAAGAGGCCGTCGCAACCGCGGCGGAAAAGATCAAGGTCGATATCCGGGACCTGAATTTCCATTATGGCGACAGCCAGGCGCTGAAAGGCATCACCCTGCCCTTGATGGAGCGCAAGGTGACGGCCTTTATCGGGCCGTCGGGCTGCGGCAAGTCCACGCTTCTGCGCGCTATCAACCGCATCTTCGAACTCTATCCTGCCCAGCGCGCCGAAGGCGAGATTCTGATGGACGGCGAGAATTTGCTGAAGACCGGGGACCTGAACCTGCTGCGCGCCCGTATCGGCATGGTGTTTCAGAAGCCGACGCCCTTTCCCATGTCGATCTATGACAATATCGCCTTCGGCATAAAGCTGTATGAGCGCATCCCCCGCTCGGAGATGGACGGCCGCGTCGAACACGCGCTGAACCGCGCCGCGCTATGGGGTGAAGTCAAAGACAAGCTGAACGCCAGCGGCCTGTCGCTGTCGGGCGGCCAGCAGCAACGCCTGTGCATCGCCCGCAGTGTTGCGACCCGGCCCGAAGTGATCCTGCTGTACGAACCCTGCTCGGCGCTGGACCCGATCTCCACCGCCAAGATCGAGGAACTGATCGAGGAGCTGGCGGCCGATTACACCATCGTGATCGTCACCCACAATATGCAGCAGGCCTCGCGCACCAGCGACTATACCGCCTTCATGTATCTGGGCGAGTTGATCGAATATGGCCCGACCGAAAAAATCTTCACTGCGCCCGATAACAAGCGCACCGAGCAATACATCACCGGCCGCTTCGGTTAGTGAGCGGCGGCGCGCGAAGCGCGCGAGCAGGTCCGGTGGAGCTGCGAAAGCGGCGAACGGTTCGTAGCGACAGCGTACGAACGGCTTGAGCGAGCGGCCGCGGATACGCGATCAGAAGCGCCCCGAAATTCCTCGCGCCTACGTTAGATAATCTTCCGGCTTGGTTTCGTCGCGCCGCACCGGGTTGGACACCGCGTTGATAATCACCGTCAGGCCGTAGCTGACGGCCAGGTTCAGCCCCAACGCGCTGACCGCCGCATAGCAGGGTATTTCCAGCCCCAAGATGTACAGCGTGTAGGTCGAGCTCTTGAACGCCAGCTCCGACACCATCCACGTCCCGACGATCAACCCACTGGCCCAGCCCGCCAGCAGCGCCATGGGATGGCAGAAGCGGGTATACAGCGCCAGCAGCACCGAAGGCAGGGTCTGGCACATCCAGATGCCGCCCAGCAGTTGCAGCTGGATGGCGTAGGTGCTCTGCAATTCCAG
>JBBSKJ010000448.1:0-2002 GCA_038256475.1 Micropepsales bacterium
CAGACGGAACAAAACATCGAACACAATGGCAGGCCGGGCATTGCCGATATGGGCGAAGTCATAAACCGTCGGGCCGCAGACATACATACGGACGTTCTTCGCATCCAATGGCGCGAAGTCTTCCTTGGTCTTGGTCAGGGTGTTGAAGAGGCGGAGGGACATCGGAGCACGGCTCGGAAAAAAGGATGGATACGGTTCAGGCAAACGGAAAGGCGCTGAAAATCAGCAGCTAATTCGAATTCCAGTTTGACTGATCACGCCGTTTGCCCTTTGAGCCGCGCCACAACCTTGTCGCGCCCGATCAGGGGTAACAGTTTTTTGAGTTCGGGTCCATGCTCCAGCCCCGTCAGCGCCAGCCTTAACGGATGAAACAGCCCCCTGCCCTTGGCCCCGGTCTGGGCGGAAACCGCCTTGGTCCAGGCGCCCCATGTCTCCTGGTCCCAGGGCTCGGGCGGCAGCAGACCGGCGGCGGCGATGGCCAGCGCGGCATCCTCGATCACCGGCGTCACCGGGCCGCTGACCAGCCGTGCGAGTTCGGCTATGTCGCCGCGCTTGGTCAGGTTCGGCTTGATCGCCTCCCAGAAGGCTTCGCCCTGCGGAACAGAATTGGCCACCGCGCTATAGGGCATGGCGTGCAAGGTCTTGGCGTTCAGGGCATCCAGTTCTTCGGCGACAAAATGCGCCGGGGCGCGGCCAATCTTGGCGAAATCGAATTCCTCCGCCAATTCGCCCAGCGTCTGGCGCGGTTCGACCGGATCGGACGTGCCGATCTTGGCGAGATAGGCCGCCACCGCCAGCGGCTCCATGCCCTCTTCGCGCAGCTGTTCCAGCGACAGCGAACCCAGCCGCTTGCTCAGCGCCTCGCCGCCCGCGCCCACCAGCAGCGGAAAGTGGGCGAACTTCGGGATGGATGCGTTCAGGCCAGCGAAAATTTCGATCTGGGCTGCGGTGTTGGTGACATGATCCTCGCCGCGCACCACATGCGTGATGGCCATGTCGATATCATCGGCCACTGACGGCAGGGTATAGAGAAAGGCGCCATCCTCGCGCACCAGCACCGGATCGGACATGGTGGCGGTGTCAATCTCGACCGGCCCGCGCACCAGATCGGTCCAGCTCACCTTGCTGCGCGACAGCTTGAAGCGCCAATGCGGCTTGCGGCCCTCGCCTTCCCATTTCGCCTTGTTCGCCGGTTCCAGCGAGGCGCGGTTGTAGATCGGCGGCAGCTTGCGCGCCGCCTGCAGCGAACGCTGGCGTTCCAGTTCGCCTTCGGTCTCATAACAGGGATAGATGCGCCCCGACGCCTGGAGCGTATAGAAAGCCGCGCTGTATTTGGCCAGCCGGTTGATCTGGCGGTCGGTGCCGTCATGGGTCAGGCCCAGCCAGGCCAGATCGCGATAGATCGCTTCTTCAAACGCCTTGGTGGACCGCGCCGCATCGGTATCGTCGATACGCAACAGGAAGCGGCCACCCAGCTTTTTTGCAAACAGCCAGTTGAGCAGCGCAGTGCGGGCATTGCCGACATGCAGCAACCCGGTAGGCGACGGCGCGAAACGAACCACCACGGACATCAGCGCGCATCCCGAAAAGCATTGGTGATGGGATAGCGGCGGTCGCGGCCGAAATTGCGCGGAGATATCTTCACGCCCGGCGGGGCCTGGCGGCGCTTGTATTCGGAAATATACAGCAGATGCTCGATCCGCTTGACCGTGGCGGGCTCATAGCCGCGTGCCACGGTTTCCTCGAAGCTGCATTCCTTTTCCACCAGGCACTCCAGAATGCCGTCCAGAATTTCGTAGGGCGGCAGGGAATCCTGATCGGTCTGGTCCGGCTTCAGTTCCGCGCTGGGCGGTTTTTCGATGATGCGTTCGGGGATCACCCGCCCCTGCGGCCCCAGCGCGCCAACGGGAGAATTCTGGTTGCGCCAGTGGCAAAGCCGGAACACCTCGGTCTTGTAGATGTCCTTCAGCACATTATAGCCGCCGCACATGTCGCCATAGAG
>JBBSKJ010000449.1:0-1991 GCA_038256475.1 Micropepsales bacterium
CGCAGGTGGAACGGTCTTCCCAGTCCAGCAGGCGTGACATGGTCTCGGCCCCGATCAGCAGGATGGTGCGGGCCGCGCCGGTGCGGATCAGGCTGTCGGCTATCGACATGCCATAGATGAAGCCGGAGCAGACCGCCTGCACGTCAAAGGCGGCGCCGCGCGACATGCCCAGCCGCGCCTGGACGACGGTGGCGGTGGCGGGAAAGCTTTCATCCGGCGTGGTGGTGGCGCAGATGATCATGTCCAGCTCGCCGGCATCGATGCCGGCATCGACCAGCGCGGCCCGCGCCGCGCCCAGCGCCAGATCGGAGGTCTTTTCGCCTTCCACGGCGATATGACGCTGGGTGATGCCGGTGCGGTCGCGGATCCAGGCATCCGACGTGTCCATGCGCTTGGCCAGATCATCATTGGTGACGATGTTGGCGGGAAGACAGCTGCCGGAGCCGATAACGCGGGCGCGGATCATGCCTGCATCGCCTGGCTGGCGCTGGCCCGCAAGGCGGCGCGATCGGCGGTGATGCGGGCGTTGATGTTGGAATTTGCCATGTCGATGGCCATGTCCATGGCGCTGGCGAAACTGACGGCATCAGCGCCGCCATGACATTTTACCACGATACCGTTCAGCCCCAGGAATATGCCGCCGGCATTGGCGCGCGGATCGAGCTTGCGGCGCAGCGTTTTGAGCGCGCCCGACGCCACCACCGCGCCGAGCCGGCTGAGCAGCGAACGTTTCAGCGACTGACGCAAATACGCGCCGATCAACCGGGCGGTGCCTTCGGCGGTCTTGAGCGCGATATTGCCGGTGAAGCCGTCTGTCACCACCACATCCACCGTGCCCTTGGCGATGTCATCGCCTTCGACAAAACCGTGAAAGGCCATGGGCAGGCTGGAATTGCGCAGGATCTGGGCCGCGCCTTTCACGGCGTCATTGCCCTTCTGCTCCTCGGCGCCGACATTGAGAATGCCGACGGTCGGACGCTCCAGCCCGAAAATCACATGGGCGAAGGCCTCGCCCATCACCGCGAAATCCACCAGCTGTTCATCGGTGGCCATGACATTGGCGCCGACATCCAGCACCACGGTCTGGCCCTTGAGGGTGGGCCAGATGGTGGCGATCGCGGGGCGCGAGATGCCGTCGACGATACCGAGGCCGAACATGGAAACCGCCATCAGCGCGCCGGTGTTGCCGGCGCTGATTGCGACATCGGCTTCGGCCTGTTTCACGCTTTCAATGGCATGCCACATGGATGTGTCGCGGCCCCGGCGCAGCACATGGCTGGGCTTGTCTTCCATGGCGACGCGGCCGGTTGCGTGCTTGACGCTGGCGCGGCCCTTGAGCTTGGCATGCTTGGCGAGCAGCGGACCCAGCTGCGCCTCATCGCCATGCAAAAGGAATTGAACGTTGGGATGGCGCTGGAGGGCGCGCAACAATGCGCTGACGACAATGCCGGGCCCGGCATCGCCGCCCATCGCATCGATTGAAACTGTCAGGGCGCGAGTCACGGCCACCTTTCAGGTGAAAGGTCTTAGCTCTTGGCCTTCACGACTTCGCGGTCGGCATAATGGCCGCAGGAACCGCAGACATGATGGGGACGCTTGGGCTCGCCGCAATTGGAGCAGTCACCATGGGTGACGGCCGTCAGGGCGTGATGCGAGCGGCGCATGTTGCGACGCGACGGCGAGGTTTTTCGTTTCGGGACCGCCATGGCGGAAAACTCCTAAAGGCCACCCCGGTCGGGGTCGCAAACAGGCGGCGTGGGTAGCAGGAAAGCCATGACCGTTTCAAGCCAAAAAGCCGGGTTCGATAAGGGGTTAAAGCCCCGGTTTCAGGCCTTTCAGCACGGCAAAGGGGCTTTCGGGGGGCTCCAGGCCATCGCCGGCCGGCTCAAAGGCCACTCCGGGACGCCGGGGGTATGGCTCCAGGACCAGAACAAACTCCTCCAGCAGGGGGGCCGCCAGGTCGTAATGCAGGCTTTCGATCTCCTCGGGCC
>JBBSKJ010000450.1:0-1987 GCA_038256475.1 Micropepsales bacterium
CCTCATCAAGCGCGAACAGTCCGATCTGCCGGTGGTGATGATCTCCGGCCACGGCACCATCGAAACCGCTGTCGCCTCGATCAAGAAGGGCGCCTATGACTTTGTCGAAAAGCCCTTCAAGGCGGACCGGTTGCTGCATGTGGTGGAACGCGCGCTGGAATCCGCGCGGCTGAAGCGCGAAGTCCAGGAACTGAAGCTGAAAGCTGGCGACGAGGGCGAGATGGTGGGAAATTCTCCGACCATCGCCCAGCTGCGGGCGCTCATCGACAAGATCGCCCCCACAAACAGCCGCGTCCTGATCGCCGGCCCCGCCGGTTCGGGCAAGGAAGTGGCGGCGCGCCTGATCCATGCCCGTTCGCGGCGCGTCGGCAACGCCTTTGTCGCCATCAACTGCGCCACCATGGAGCCGGACCGACTTGAAGCCGAACTGTTCGGCGTGGAAAGCGCGGACGGCCCGCGCAAGACCGGCCTGTTCGAGCTGGCGCATAACGGCACGCTGTATCTGGACGAAGTGTCCGACATGCCGCTGGAAACGCAAGGCAAGATCCTGCGCGTTCTGATCGACCAGACGTTCACGCGGGTTGGCGGACAAAGCCGCGTACAGGTCGATGCGCGCGTGATCTGTTCCACCACCCGCGATCTTCGCCAGGAAACCGAATCCGGCCGCTTCCGTGAAGACCTGTATCACCGCCTCAACGTGGTGCCGGTGCGCATCCCGTCGCTGGCCGAGCGCCGCGACGACATTCCGGTTCTGGTCGGCCATTTCATGAAGCGGTTGTCGGCGGCCGGCGGCCTGCCGATGCGCATTATCGGCGACGACGCCATGGCGATCCTGCAGACCCATGGCTGGCCGGGCAACGTCCGCCAGCTGCGCAATATCGTGGAGCGCCTGCTGATCCTGGCCAGCGACGACGTCACCGAGGCGGTTACCGCCGATCTGCTGCCGACCGATCTGGGTTCGGGCATGGGCGGCGGCAAGTCGGGCGACCTGGTGATCTCGCTGCCTTTGCGCGAGGCGCGCGAAATCTTCGAGCGCGACTATCTGATGGCGCAGATCAACCGCTTCGGTGGCAACATCTCGCGCACCGCGGCCTTTATCGGCATGGAGCGCTCGGCCCTGCATCGCAAGCTGAAGTCGCTGGGTGTCGGATCGGCCCAGGGCATTCCCAATTAACTCCACTGTCACGGCCCCGCCGGAGTGCGGGCCACCCAGGTGAGATTGGCTCGATCTTGCAAGATAGAACTGAGAATTTTCCGATGCTGTCGCGCGGGCGTCATCTGGATGGCCCGCATTTGCGGGCCATGACAATAGGGGTTTCATGAAGAAGTGGAGCGCAACTGGTAATCCCACCGGGCGCATTGCTTACGTCAATGGCCGTTACCTGCCGCACAGTCAGGCCGGGGTGCATATCGAGGACCGCGCCCTGCAACTGGGCGACGGCATCTATGAAGTTACCAATGTCATTGCCGGCTTGCCGATTGACGAGGAGCCCCATCTCGATCGCATGGAACGCTCCTTGCGCGAACTGGGCATGGACATGCCGATGGGCCGCGCCGCCCTCAAGCTGGTGATGCGCGAAATGATTGCCCGCAACCGCATCGCCAATGGGCTTTTGTACCTTCAGGTGACGCGCGGCGCGGTGAAGCGCGATCATGTGCCGCCGAAACATCCGCCGCGTCCGACCCTGATCCTCACCATGCGCGCCCAGGACATGACGGCGCTGGCGAGCCGGATGGAAAAGGGCATCGCCGTTTCCACCCAGCCCGACATTCGCTGGGGGCGCTGCGACATCAAGACGGTTCAGCTGCTGCCAAACCTTCTGGCCAAGCAGGCGGCCAAACAGGCCGGCGCCTTTGAAGCCTGGCTGGTGGATGATGACGGTTATGTGACCGAAGGCGGCTCTACCAATGCCTGGATCGTGGACGGTGAGGGCCATGTCATCACCCGGGATCTTTCCCATGCGATCCTGCCGGGCGTGACGCGCAA
>JBBSKJ010000451.1:0-1987 GCA_038256475.1 Micropepsales bacterium
ACTGGAAATTGCGTCAAACAAACCGCCAAGACAAGGCGGCCCGCCTGACAGGCATTTTTTATTCTAGAACAGGCAGTTAAGCCTAGCGCGCCAGATATTCCCGCGCCAGGATTTTGCCCTCTTCCACGCCGGGCTGATCGAACGGGTCCACCCCCATCAACCGTCCCATGATGATGGTTTCCAGCATGAAGTGCATCATCAGGGCGCCGATGTGGAATTCATCCACTTTCGCCAGATGAATCTGCCGCACCGGCCGGCCATTCTTGAACAGGGTCTGGGCCGTGGCGCGGGCTTCGGCATCGACCAGATCGCCCAGCCTTTTGCCGGCGAGATATTGCAGGCCCAGCGCATTGGCGCGCGCAAGCGGCGCGGCGGGACCTTTGCCTTTGGTATTCACTGTCACCAGGGTGAACAAAGCGGTGGCCGGTCCATCGCGAAACATTTGCAGCTGGCTGTGCTGGTCCACCGGCCCCAGCACCGAGACCGGCGTCGAACCCTTGCCGTCCTTGCCCAGGCTTTCCGCCCAGAGCTGCCGCCACCAACCGCCGAATACCGCCAGATCGTCGGCATAAGGCCATAGCACCGTGGTGGCGAGCTTGCCTTCCTCGCTCAGCGACTGGTGCAACGCCGCGCCCACGGCAGGAGATGCCTCGTCTGGCGATTTCGCGCCCAGCACGTCGTCGAGCACCGCCTGAGCGCCCGCGCGCAACTGTTTCACATCCAGGCCCATCAGCAGCGCTGGCAGCAATCCCACCATGGTGAGGACGGAATAACGCCCGCCCACGCCCAGCGGATGATCCAGCTTCGTCGCGCCAATGGAATCGGCGAAATCGGCCAGCGCGCTCTGGTGCGGCTCGGTGATGATGGTGAAATGCTTCTTGAGCGTCTTGACGCCCGCTTTCTCCAGCGCCTCAGCCGCCGTCAGCACCTGCATCAGGGTTTCGGCGGTGCCACCCGATTTGGAGATGGCGACAAAATGCGTCTTCTTCAGATCGAAGCGCTTCAGCGCCTTGGCCCAGCTGAAAGGATCGGGATTGTCGTGGAATTCGACGAGCGGCTTGGCCGTCTTGCGCAAGGGTGTCAGCGCCTGTCCGCCCAGGCTGGAACCGCCGATGCCCAGCACCGCGACGGTGATGAAGCCCCTTAGCTCTCCGGCCTGACGGGTGGCCGCCTCCACATCGTCGGTGCGGGCCGGAATGCCCAGCAACTCAAGACTTTTTTCCTTGTGTTGCTGGCGCAGCCAGTCCAGCGCCGCCACGGTGCCGCCCAGCGCCTTGGCATAACGGGTGGGCGACGGCGCGCCTGCGCCGGACATGGCCAGTTCGAGGGAAATGCCTAGCGGAGACTTGCCCATCCTCAACCTTCAGATTCGATGCGCGCTTTCAGAATCTTGTCCGGCTCGCCGCTGATGGCGCCGTTATTATGCTCGCCGCCCTTCTTGATCTTGTCGACATTGTCCATGCCTTCGACCACCTGGCCCCAGACCGAATACTGACGGTCCAGCCAGGGCGCTTCGTCGAAGCAGATATAGAACTGGCTGTTGGCGCTGTCGGGATTGGCGGTACGCGCCGCCGACACGGTGCCGCGGTCGTGCTTTTCGTCGGAAAATTCGGCCTTCAGGTTGGGCAGGTCCGAACCGCCGCTGCCGGTTCCGGTGGGATCACCGCTCTGCGCCATGAAGCCGGGAATAACGCGGTGGAACACCACGCCGTCATAGAAGCCCTTGCCGGCCAGCGTTTTGACGCGCTCGACATGATTGGGCGCCAGGTCGGCACGCAGCTTGATCTTTACCGGGCCGTCCTTGAGATCCAGAACCAGATAGTCGGTCATTTATGCATTTCCTTACAGCGTTTAACGAGTGCCTCGGCGACAGCCTTGGTGGTGAATGGGGTAATGTCTCCGTCCAGCAGGGCGATTTCCTTTACCAGCCGCGACGATATCGCCTGATGGCGCGGATCAGCCATCAGGAACACGGTTTCAATCTCGG
>JBBSKJ010000452.1:0-1983 GCA_038256475.1 Micropepsales bacterium
ACGGGCGATTACCCCATCTCGCTGACCGACATTTCGGGTGGCACGCGGCAGCTCTCGCTGCTGGCGGACGTGGCCTGACCCCAATGTCATGGCCCGCCGGTGCGGGCCACCCAGGTGACAATTTCTCCATGCCGAAATTTCTGACGCTGGCCACTTTTGACCCTGCGGTTTCTTCGTGTATTTCAACTGGATGGCCCGCATTTGCGGGCCATGACAACTAGGCTGACGAACATGGCTGATCTTTCCGGGCGCATCGCGCTCATAACCGGTGCGTCGCGCGGCATTGGCCGCGCCGCGGCCCTGGCGCTGGCGCAGGCAGGCGCCCATGTCATCCTGGTGGCGCGCACCGTGGGCGGGCTGGAAGAAACCGACGATGCGGTTCAAAAGCTCGGCGGCACCGCCACGCTCGTACCGATGAACCTGCGTGATTTCGACGCCATCGACCGGCTGGGCGCCTCGATCTATGAGCGTTGGGGCAAGCTGGACGCGCTCTTGGGCAATGCCGGGGTGCTGGGCCCGCTGACACCGCTGGCCCAGATCACGCCCAAGGGTTTCGCCGAGGTGATGGAGGTGAACGTCACCGCCAACTGGCGCCTGATCCGTTCCATGGACCCCTTGCTGCGCCAGTCCGATGCCGGGCGGGTGTTGTTCGTTTCCAGCGGCGCCGCGAAAAAACATACGCCCTATTGGGGCGCCTATGCCGTGAGCAAGGCGGCGCTGGAGATGCTGGCGCTGACCTATGCCGCCGAATGTCGGGACACGACCGTCAAGGTCAACCTGCTCAATCCAGGCCCGATGCGCACCGCGATGCGGGCCAAGGCGATGCCGGGCGAAGACCCCGCGACCCTGCCCACCACCGACCAGATCGCGCCGCAGATCGTGGACATGCTGTCGCCGTCGTTTGGCGAGAGCGAGACCATCGCCAATTTTCGCCAATAGTAATCCTCGCCCTGAGCATGTCGAAGGGCATGCTTCGACAGGCCCAGCATGAGGATTGTTATTTCTTCGGCGCGTAGGGGTTCTTGCTGTTGCGCACCGAAAAGCGCAGCGGCGTTCCCTTGAGATTGAAGTTTTCCCGCAGGCCGTTCGACAGGTAGCGCAGATAGGCCTCGGGCAGGGCGTCGAGCTGATTGCCGAATAAAGTGAAGCTGGGCGGCCGCGCCTTGCGCTGGGTCATGTAGCGGATACGCACCCGCCGCCCGCTGATCGCCGGCGTGGCATGGCGTTGCAGCGCCCCTTCCAGAAACCGGTTCAGGGTGGAGGTGGAAACGCGGGTGTTCCAGGCCTTGTCGGCTTCGGTCACGGCCGCCGCCAGCCGGTCGATGCCTTCGCCGGTGCGCGCGGAGGTGGCGATCAGCGGCGCGCCGGCGATCTGCGGCAGCAAGCGGTCCAGCTTTTCACGCATCCGCGAAATCCCGCCCGCCTTGTTTTCCAGCAGGTCCCATTTGTTGACGGCAAAGACAATGGCGCGGCCTTCGCGCGCGATCAGGTCGGCGATGGTGAGGTCCTGTTTTTCGAAGGGCGCGTTGGCGTCGATCATCACGATGACGCAGTCGGCGAAGCGGATGGCTTCCAGCGTGGAGGCCACCGACATTTCTTCCAGCGTCTCGCCCGCCATCCGCGCCTTTTTGCGCAGGCCCGCGGTGTCGTGGAGCAGCACATCGCGGTCCCCCGCTTTCCACGGCGCGGTGATGGAATCGCGGGTCAGCCCGGCTTCGGGCCCCACCAGCGAGCGTTCTTCGCCCAGAAGATGGTTGAACAGGCTGGACTTGCCGACATTGGGCCGCCCCACCAGCGCCAGCCGCAAGGGGCGGTCGAGATAGTTGACGGTGATATCTTCCAGCGGTTCATCGTCTTCGGAAAATTCGTCCTCGGATTCTTCCTCGATATCCTCGTGATATTCTTCGTCTTCCTGCGCGCCGTCATCTTCTTCGTCGTCGGCTTGCGCCTTCGGGACAAGAGCTTCCAGCGCCGCCACCAGAT
>JBBSKJ010000453.1:0-1977 GCA_038256475.1 Micropepsales bacterium
GGCATCGGCTTCTTTCCCAGCAGGTAGTTGTTGATGACGAACGACCAGATCAGGTCGTTGGCCCAGATCATGTTTAAGGCGCCCGCCATCTTTGAGCCGGGCAGCACGCCACCTACGCTCTCCATCTTGGCTTTGAGCGCATCAAGCTGGGCTTCGTCCACGAACACCGACAGTTCGCCGGCGTCGGAAAAATCGGTCTGCGCCGCCCAGAAGGTGGCGGAGTGAATCCGCTCGTCTCCCTTGGCCGTCATATAGGCGAGGGTGGCCGCCAGCAGCGTGCCGCCGATGCAATAGCCAACGCAGTTGGGATCCTTCACGCCGGTGGCTTTTTCCACCGCGTCCAGCGCGGCGAAGATGCCGCCCTTCATATATTCCTCGAAGCCCGCATCGGCCATCTCGGCGCCAGGATTGACCCAGCTGACCAGGAATACGGTGTAGCCTGCGGCCACCAGCCAGCGCACGAAGCTGTTCTCCGGCCTCAGATCGATGATGTAGAATTTGTTGATCCAGGGCGGGAAGATCAACAGCGGCCGTTCATGCACCTGATCGGTGCTGGGCGAATATTGCAGCAGCTCCATCACATCGTTGCGGAACACCACCTTGCCCGGCGCGGTGGCAATATTCTCGCCGATGACGAAACCGTCCGCCGACTGGCGGATGGAAAGCTCGCCCTGGCCGCGCTCGATATCGGCCAGGAGATTGTCCAAGCCCTTGACCAGATTCTCGCCATTGGAGGCGAGGGTGGCCTTCAGCACATCGGGATTGGTGAGGGGGAAATTTGTCGGCGCCAAGGCATCAGCGAACTGGCGGGTGTAAAAGGCGACCCGGCCACGCTCCTTCTCGTCCAGCCCGTTCAGCGTGCCGACCATTTCCTGCATCGCATTGGCGGTCAGCAGATAACTCTGCTTGATGAAGTCGAACACCTCATTCTCTTTCCACGCCTCGGCGCGGAAACGGCGGTCGCCGGGCGCGGGCTCCACCACCGGCGATGCGTCGCCGCCCAGCATGCGCCGCGCCGTGGATTCCCACAGCGTCATGAAATTGTTCCACCACGCCGCCTGCGCCTGCGCCACCTGTTCGCGACTGTCGCCCATCGCCTTGACGAGGTTCAGCATCGCGCCGGATACATTCAGCGGATCGAGTGGTGCGGCTGTGTCGCGCTTGGCCATGCGGGCGATGAAGTCCACCAGCAGCTGCTGGCTCTTCACGCCGACCGTCAGCATGTTGCGGGCGAATTCCTGGCCGTTCAGCCCATCCGGCGCCGCGCCGTGCGATTCGGCCGGCGGCGTTTCGGTCTTTTTGTCTGGGGCAGGGACTTTGGTCGGCATGGGTGTGAACTGTGATAGCCCGGCCACGGTGACAGCCGCAAGACAGCAACGGTCCGCAAAAAGCGCTGCGCCTGCGCACAATTATCGCGACAATTCACGCGATTTGCGCGGCCAAGCTGCTGGCGCGAAAGGCTTTGGCGCGGTATATCCCTAAGGCTGGGTTTGGCGCCGCGCGCCCGCGCGGCCGCAGGTGTCGGCGCTGGGAATCGGGATTTTTTGCATGACGAAGCATTACACGCGTCCTTTGGTGAACCTTGCCTTGGTGGTGGGTCTTGCCGCGGCTGTCAGCGGTTGCCAGACCATGTCGGACCTGGACCCCACAGGTCTGCTGTCCGAAGACGAAGTTGCCGAGAGCCAGTTCCCCACCGACAGCCAGCAGCAGGCGGAAGCCGACGCCAACACCACCACGCCAGATCTTGCCGGTATTCCGACCCGTCCGCCCGCGCCCGACACGGCGGCGCAGGCCGATGCCGCCCAATCCGTCGCCGCCGCGGGCGTTCAGGCCCAATACAGCGCCGATGCCCTGCGCGCCGGTACGGAGGCCACCGCGCCGCCGCCGGTCGCCAGCGACGCCGCCGCCACCCGCCAGGCGATGGCCGCCAGCGATGTGCCGCCTACCACCTTTGCCGGCGACACCCCGCCGACCGCC
>JBBSKJ010000454.1:0-1975 GCA_038256475.1 Micropepsales bacterium
GGCGGCGCGGTCGGTGCTTCTGATCACCTGGATCGCGGCCTCCGGCAAACCGGCGGCCTTCAAGCCTTCACTCATCGCCGCCTGGATGGCGCCGGCCGAGCGGATGGAATCCGAACCACCGCGCAGGATAGCGACATTGCCGGACTTCAGCGCCAAGGCGCCGGCATCCGCCGTCACATTGGGGCGGGATTCATAGATGATACCTATTACGCCGATGGGCGTGGCGATGCGGGCGATGTCCAGGCCATTGGGCCGCGACCAGCGCGCCATTTCGCGCCCCACCGGATCGGGAAGCGCGGCGACGTTTTCGATGCCTGCGGCCATGGCTTCGATGCGCGCGTCATTCAGCATCAGCCGGTCAACCATGGGGGCGGGCATGTTACCCGCCTTCGCGGCTTCGATGTCGGCCTTGTTGGCGGCCATGATTTCGGCGGCGCGGCTGCGGATGGCAGCGGCGGCCACGGTCAGTGCTTTGGTCTTGGTTTCGTCGCTGGCCTCACGCATGCCGCGGGCCGCCTCGCGGGCGGCGGCGCCGATGGCCATCATCTCGGCGGCCAAATCCCCGGTGATACGCGCGTCGCTGGAATTGTGAACCGTCATGTTCCGTTTCCTGTCAGGATCAGGTCGTCGCGATGGATCATTTCGTCCCGGCCACGATAGCCCAGAATGGCCTCGATTTCGACCGTGCGCTTGCCGGCGATCAGTTCCGCGTCGGACGCATTATAGGCCGCCAGTCCCCGGGCAATTTCGCGGCCGTCGCGGTCCTTCACCACCAGCGCATCGCCGCGCTCGAAGCGGCCATCGATCTGGCGGACACCGGCGGGCAGCAGGCTTTTGCCTTCTTTCAGCGCCCGCACCGCGCCTTCGTCAATCACCAGCGCGCCCTCAGGGCGCAGCACGCCCGCGATCCAGCGCTTGCGCGCCACCGCCGGCGTGGTGCTGGCGCGGAAGATGGTGTGGCGGGCGCCTTTGCGGATGGCAGACAGCGGCGACAGCGTCTCGCCCTTGGCCAGGATCACGTCGCAGCCCGCGCCCATCGCGATCTTGGCGGCGATCAGTTTCGAGGTCATGCCGCCGCGGCCAAAGCCGGAGATGGAATCGCCCGCCATGGCCTCGATCTCGGGCGTGATGGTGGTGACTTCGGGAATATGTGTGGCCGACGCATCAATCCCGGGATTGGCGGTATAGAGCCCGTCGACATCGGAGAGCAGCACCAGCCGGTCGGCGCCTATCATGGAGGCAACCCGCGCGCCCAGCCGATCATTGTCGCCGAACCTGATTTCGGCGGTGGCGACCGTGTCATTCTCGTTGATCACCGGCACCGCGCCCAGTTCGACCAAAGTGCCCAGGGTGGCGCGGGCATTGAGATAGCGGCGGCGTTCTTCTGTATCGCCAAAAGTCAGCAAAACCTGCGCCGCGACAATATCCAGCGCGGCGAACATGTCGGCATAGGCTTCCGCCAGACGCACCTGCCCTGCTGCCGCCGCCGCCTGGCTTTCCTCCAGCCGCAGTTCGCCGGGCGCCAGTTTGAGCAAACGACGCCCCAGGGCGATGGAGCCGGATGAGACCAGCACCAGCTTGACGCCTTCGCGCTTCAGGGCGGCGACATCGGCGCAGAGCGAGGTCAGCCATTCACGGCGCAGCTCCCCCTTGGCGCCGTCCACCAGCAAGGCCGAGCCGACCTTGACCACCACCAGTTTGGCGCCGGAAAAAATATCGCTCATCGCCGTTTCTGCTTTTGGGCCCGGGCCCGTGTCTTGCTCAGCGTCCGGGGTTTGGCCTTGGCTTTTCCGGTCCGCACTTTGATTTTTGCTTTTACCTTGCTGGTCTTCACCTTGGCATTGCCTTTGGGCCGTCCGGCTTTGGCCTTGGGCGCAGGTTTCGGCTTGGGTGGCGCAATGACTTTCGCGGCAGGCTTTGCCGCCGCTGCGGGCCGGGCGTTCTTGATAACGTCCTGCAGCCTTTCCTTGGGCAC
>JBBSKJ010000455.1:0-1972 GCA_038256475.1 Micropepsales bacterium
CGGCGCGGTCGGCGGCCCTGCGGGCGCGGCGATCGGCGGCAGGATCGGCGGCATCGTACAGAACCTGGAGGACGAGAACGATTTCGACTCTGAGGATGAAATGGAAGCGCAACTGCCGGTAGCCCCGCTGGACGAAAGTCTGGCCGAGGCGATGGCGTCGGCGGCATCTAAATCCAGCCCATCGGACGCGGCGGCCCTTGGCGGCGCGATCACCATCACGATCATGTCGAAGACCCCGCTTGCGGTGAAAAGCGTGGCCCCCGCGCTGGCAAGCGCCAGCGGTCGGATTGCCCGATCAATGGCTACAAGCCCGGCGTCGCGCCAGCTGATGAAAGCCCTGCCGTCGATCGTCAAGCAAACCGCGGGCACGCTGAACCGCAAGGCGCAGAAGGGCAAGCCGATCAGCAAAGCGACGGCGGCCCGCGTGATGACCAAGCACGCCAAGCGAACCCTTGGGTCGCAGGCGCGGCTGGCCCAGGCACTGGCGGGAAATGCCGCCAAGCGGCGGCGGCTGGACACAGCGGCCATCGGACGGGCGGAACGCTTTTACTGACCGCGAGACCGGCTGCCGGGTCAACGCTCTGGCAGCCGGATTTTCAGTTCCCGGCAGCAATTCGTCACAAAGGACCATCAAGATGGCACCCGAAGATTTCATCGACGACCCCTATCTTGGCAAGGATGAACCGGAACAGGAATACGAAGACGGATTTGGCGACCACAGCTTTCTGGGCGAGGCCGATTATGCGAGCCGCCCGAAACGCCATGAACAGACCCGCCGGGCCGCGCTGCGGGTGCGCAACCCGAAAATCATCCGTCCGAGCAAGCATCAGCCCAAGCACGACCGCAGACGGCGCCGCAGGATGCTGGCGCAGCGACTGGCAGCGCAACGGGCGCGGGACCTTTGGAACAAAAAGATTCGCGCTGAAATGTTAAGGCTTTGGCCGATTCACTTTTCAACACCGCTCGATGGCGCTTTGCTCGCGATAATGCATAGCGCCTACATGCAAGGCGTGATCCAGTTGATCAACGAAAAGATGGGCTCTCCCACGGGTATCGATGACGTCATCTCTGTTCTCGTACGTGCCCCCATCGCCCGCGCCATCGCAGCGGGGTCCCGAAAGGCGGGCCTAATCCAACCGGCTCGCGAAAAAGCCCTTGCGGACGCGGTGTTCGATGGACTGGATATCGCTGAAAAGACCGTCAAAATCGCGGTCAAGGCCGGCAGCGGTGAATCCGAATCCTGGGAAAACGGCGAGACTGACGGCTGGGACGCCGAGGACGCAACCGGCGAGTCCTGGGAAAGCGCGGCCTGGGAGGCCGAAACCGACGCCTTCGGCGAACTCGAAGATCTGGCCGAAAGTTCAGAGGCCGCGTGGGAAGACGAGTCCGCAGATGGAATGACCAAACCGCCGCAGCAAAAACGCCCGCAGCGCACTGGTCAGTCACCAGTTAATCAGAGCCGGGAATGCGCCCATGCCCTGCGGCAGGCCGCGAGGTACCTGTTGCGGCTGGAACGACGCCTTGGCCAACCCAGGGGACAGCGATGAACGCAGCCGTTCCCGATCCGGCCTTGCGCAGCAGGCGTGTCGAACGACGCGCCCCGGCACCAAGGGCTGCCAGAGTTCTCTATTCGCCCGGCTGGTTCATCGAACGCCAGGTCGCGAATGCGGAACGCTACCTGCAGGCTTTCGTTCCGTTCGCCGAGGATGAATTCGGCTCCGGCGCCGCTGCACCCAGCCCCGGCCACCTGCGCGCCGCGAACGCCCTTATGGCCGAGGTGCGCTCGCGGCTGGAAACCGAGGTCAAGGCGCTCGGAACTTTGGCCAAGGATCACGCGCGCTCGGGCGCGGGGGGCAGTTTCGAGGCGATGCTGCGCCTCAGGGACAGCACCTATGCAAAGACCAACGAAGCCGAGCGCCTCGTCGCCTTCTACCGCAACATCTTCGACCAGCGGCGCGGGCGATTTGCCGAG
>JBBSKJ010000456.1:0-1960 GCA_038256475.1 Micropepsales bacterium
GCTGTATTTCGGGCGCGGCCAGCACCGCGAAGGCCTCAAGACCTTGCGGGTGGCGACCCAGAATTTCACCGGCCAGGACGCCGCGCGCGTGGCGCAGGACGATATGCGCGCCGCCTTCGTCAAGCTCTATCTGAAGGGCGATGCCGACAAGATGAAGCCGGTGGATTCGCTGGCGCTGTTTTACGACAATATCGACCTCACCCCGATCGGTCCGGACGGCGATGACATGATCCGCCGCATGTCGGACCGGCTGGTGGCCGTGGATCTTTTGGGTCCCGCCGCGAGCCTTTTGGCCTATCAGGTGGACAAGCGCCTTGACGGCATCGCCAAGGCGCAGGTGGCGACACGCCTGGCAGCCGTCTATCTGATGGACCACAAGCCGCAGGCAGCGGTCAGCGTGATCCGAAGCTCGCAGATCACCGGCCTGCCACAGGACGAAATGCATCAGCGCATGCTGCTGGAAGCGCGCGCCTTCGCCGCCCTCAAGCAGTGGGACAATGCGCTGGACCTGATCGCGGTGGATGAATCCGACGACGCCCGTCGCCTGCGTGCCGATATCTACTGGGAAAGCGGCAACTGGGCGATCGCCGGACAGAAGGCGGAAGAACTGGTGGAACCGCGCTGGGCCAATGCCGCCCCGCTATCGATCGCCGACCGCGCCCATGTGCTGCGCGCCGCCGTGGCCTACTCCCTGGCCAATGACCAGGCCGGCCTTGAGCGCATCCGCACCCGCTTCACGCCCAAGATGAAATCCACCCCCGACGCCAACCTGTTCACGGTCCTGTCGGCCAGCATCGAGGCCCATGGCCTGGCCTTCCGCGAGGCCGCCGCCAAGATCGCGGCGGTGGACACGCTGCAAGCCTTCATGAAGGACTTCAGCAAGCGTCACACTGACGTGAAAAGCTAAAGCTTCTTTTCTTTGAGCCAGGCCAGCACGCGGGCCACCAATTTCTCCCAACCCGGTTCGCCGATCAGCCAGTGGCCCATGCCCGGCAGCACTTCTACCGTGGCGCGATCCCCATAGAGTGCGGCGATCTTGTCCACCGTGCTGGGGGGATTGATGCGGTCCTCGCTGCCGGTCAGGAACAGCAGCGGCGCGGTGACCGCATCGGCCTTGACCGCGCTGGCGTGATTCATGTCCAGCGCCCAGTTCATCACTTCAAAGGTGGCGCGTCCGGATTCCGGCACGAAGCGATCATAGACCGCGTCGCGCGCGGCCTTGGGCAACCTGTCGAGTGAATGGGCCAGCGCGACATCGCGTTGTGGCTCCAGGATCTGATTCCAGTAGCCCGGTTGCAGATGCATGGACTGGGCCGCGCCGATCTCGAACAGGGTGGTGGGCGGCACGCCCCACGGCGCCGAAGGCGCCAATAGAATAAGCGCGCTGACCTTGGTCCGGGCCGCCAGCATCTGGGCCAGCAAGCCGCCCATGGAATGGCCCACCACAATGGGCGGGGCATTCAGCGCGACAAGGTCTTCTTCCAGATCGGCGGCATAATCGGCCAGGCCCGTGGTGCCAAGAGCATTGGGTGCGGGGCTGACATCATGGAAGCGCAGGTGCGGCGCGGTGACCGCGTAGCCCGCCGCTTCAAATTTTTCCTTCAATCCGTCCAGAGACCAGGGCCCACAAAAGGCGCCGTGGATCATCAAGACCGGTGGTGCGGAGCGTCGGCTCGGGCGCGAATGCGCCCCACTTTCCAATGGGCGCGCTTTGCGCGCCGGGCCGGAGCGACCATCATCAGAAGTCATGCGTATTTTCCCAGCGCGGCGATCACGCCGCGATAGGTGTCGCGCTTGAAGGCGACGATCAGCCCCGGAAGCTTCTCCAGACTGACCCACTGAAAGGCGGAAAACTCCGGCTCATGGGCGACAAGGTTGATGTCGCCATTCTCGCCCGTGAAGCGCAGGGCGAACCATTTCTGGCGCTGGCCCTTGTATTTGCCGTGAAAGGCGACGCCGA
>JBBSKJ010000457.1:0-1953 GCA_038256475.1 Micropepsales bacterium
CTGGAATTCTGGAATCTGGTCTTCATGCAGTTCGAGCAGGTGGACGAGAATACCCGCCTCGACCTGCCCAAGCCCTCGATCGATACCGGCATGGGGCTGGAGCGCATCGCCGCCATCCTGCAGGGCGAAACCAACAATTATAACGTCGATCTGTTCCGCCACCTGATCGCCGCGTCGGAATCGGCCAGCGGCGTGGCAAGTACGGGCGAGGCGACATTCAGCCATCGCATCATCTCCGATCACCTGCGCGCCACATCCTTCCTGATCGCCGATGGCGTGCTGCCCTCGAACGAGGGGCGCGGCTATGTGCTGCGCCGGATCATGCGCCGCGCCATGCGCCATGCGCATCTGCTCGGCACCAAGGACCCCTTGATGCACCGGCTGGTGCCGGCGCTGGTGGGCGAGATGGGCTCGGCCTATCCCGAACTCAAGCGCAGCGAGCCCTTGATCGCCGAAACCCTGAAGCTGGAGGAAATCCGCTTCCGCGAAACCTTGGCGCGCGGCCTCAAGCTGCTGGACGAAGCCACGGTCGATCTGAAGAAGGGCGACCAGCTCAAGGGCGATGTCGCTTTCAAGCTCTACGATACCTACGGCTTTCCGCTCGATCTGACCGAAGAGTCCCTGCGCGCCCGCGGCGTCACCGTCGACACCGATGGGTTTGCCGCATCCATGCAAAAACAGAAGGCCGAAGCCCGCGCCAGCTGGTCGGGTTCGGGCGAAGCGGCCAGCGAAGCCCAATGGTTTGCGGTGCTGGACGAAGTCGGCCGTACAGAATTCCTGGGCTATGACACCGAGGAAGCCGAAGGGCAGATCCTGGCCATTTTCAAGGATGGCGGCCGGGTGATGGCGGCCAATGCTGGCGAAGCGGTGGAAATCCTCACCAACCAGACGCCCTTCTATGGCGAATCCGGTGGCCAGGCCGGCGACGTCGGCCATATCGCCTCGTCCAAGGCCAAGGGCCAGATCAGCGACACCCACAAGAAGCTGGGCGCGTTGCATGTCCATCTGGTTCGCATCACCGAAGGCACATTTGCGCCCGGTGATGCGGTGGACCTGAAAGTCGATACCGAACGTCGTCGCGCCACCCGCGCCAATCACAGCGCCACCCATCTTTTGCACGCTGCCCTGAAACGGGTGCTGGGTTCGCATGTCAGCCAGAAGGGCTCGCTGGTCACGGCCGAGCGCCTGCGGTTCGACTTCTCCCACCCCAAGCCGGTCAGCGCCGAAGAACTGGAAAAGATCGAGGCTCAGGTCAATCAGGTGATCCGGCAAAATTCCGACACCAGCACCCGCCTGCTGCCCACCGATCAGGCCATTGCCGCGGGCGCCGAAGCCCTGTTCGGCGAAAAATACGGCGATGAAGTGCGCGTCCTTTCCATGGGCGCCGATCTGGATGCCGAAAAAGCCTATTCGGTCGAACTGTGCGGCGGCACCCATGTCCATCGGCTGGGTGACATCGGGCTTTTCACCATCCTGGGCGAAAGCGCCGTCGCCGCCGGTGTGCGCCGCATCGAGGCGCTGACAAGCGAACATGCCCGCCGCTATCTGTCAGGCCAGGCGGAAATCGCCCGCGAGGCGGCATCGGCCATCAAGGCCCCCATCGGCGAATTGTCATCGCGCGTGGCGCAGCTTTCGGAAGAGCGCCGCAAACTGGAACGCGAACTGGCGGAAGCCAAGAAACAGCTGGCGCTGGCCGGTCCCGCCAAGGGCGGCGATGACAGCGAAACCGTCGCCGGATTGAAAGCGGTGCTGCGGCTGGTCGAAGGCGTCAGCCCCAAGGATCTCAAGAGCCTGGCCGACGGCGCCAAGTCCCAGGTCGGCTCCGGCGTGGTCGCCTTTGTGGCGGCGGCCGACGGCAAGGTCTCCATCGTGGCCGGCGTCACCGACGATCTGACGTCGCGCATCAGCGCGGTGGATCTGGTGCGGGTGGCGGCGGAAGCTTTGGGTGGCAAG
>JBBSKJ010000458.1:0-1927 GCA_038256475.1 Micropepsales bacterium
CAGGTTGGCGCCGTCGGCATGGTTGCGCTGATAATCCTGCGGCCCGGGCTGGCCTTCGGAATTGGCCTTGACCAGGAAGCCGCCGAAATCCGGGATCGCCTTGTAGATCTCGGCGGCTTTCGCCTGCCACCACTGCTTCACCGCCGGGTCCAGCGGATCGGCGGTTTTCAGCTTGCTGATCTCCATCGGCGCACTCCAGCGCACCGAAAGGTAAAGCCTGATGCCATAGGGGCGCAGCGCATCGGCCAGCGCCTGGGCCTTCTCGATATATTCGGCCGACAGGATGGCGGCGTTGGCGTTGACGTTGTTGGGCACCATGCCGTTGATGCCGATCGAGGCGTTGGCGCGGGCATAGTCGATGATGCGCGGCGAAATATGGCCGGGCAGCGTGTGCCAGTTGAAGATCGAGGCGCCGGCATAGCCGCGCTCCACCGAACGGTCGAGATTGTCCCAGTGATTGAGGATGCGGATTTTGGTCTTTGGCGCCGACATGGTGTCGGCGATGGGCTGGCGCGACTGGATCAGGCGCAAATAGGCGAAGGCGCCGTACAGGACGCCGACATCGCTGTTGGCGGCGATGACAACCCCCTTGCGCCCCGCCATGACGACATTGCGGATCAGATAGCCTTCGCGGTCCAGTTCGTTCAGCGGCAGCTTCAACCCGGCCACGATGGGCGAGGATGCCGGCGTGCCGATCACCAGCGCGCCGTCGCTTGTCACGTCGCTTGCGGCGGCGGGCGCGGCGCCCAGCATGCCGGCCAGTCCGCGATTCAATTCGGCGCGCGCCGCTTCCAGGGTGGGCGAGGACGCGCCGGTGACCAGCGCGCTGACGGCATAGCGGGCGTTATACTGTGCCTCGACAGGCGTATAGCGCAGCCACAGGTCATAGCCGGTTTCGGCTTTGGCGCTGGTGCCGAAAAGCAGCGCCGCCAAGGCCAGCACGCAGGCGTGAAAACGCATGAAACCTCCCCGCAGGCGACGGCTTTGCGCCGCTCTAGCAGGCGATTTCTAGCATAAATGCGCTAACGCTACCAAGATCAGCGCGGGTCCGGCGCCTTGAAGGATGCTGGGACGGGCTCGGGCGGAACGGGCGGCGCGCCGGCCTGGCCGACGGACTTCACGGACTCCACCACTTTCTCGACGATGCCTTTGGGCGCCGGCTTGTCGATTCCGCTGCCAACTTGATCGTCTTCCTTCTTCGTGAAGAGAGACATGGATACTCCTGTGAGATTTCTCTTAGGAGCAATAGCGCGTAAGACGACGCCGGGTTCCGACTCGCGGAACCAACTGTCCCACTCAAACGCTTTAAAAGCGCACAACCTTCGGAAAAATGTCTCAATGCGCACCATCTTGCTTGTCACACTCGCGGCCCTGGCACTGAGCGGCTGCGGCGACAATGCCCGTCTGCCCTCGCAAGTCGGCTATGGCCCCAAGCCCTCCTTGCCCGCGCCCAAAAAAGAGACAATCCCCACCATGCACGTGGCGACGGCAACGGGCTGGCCGGCGGGCGCCATGCCGGTGGCCGCAAAGGGATTCACCGTCACCGCCTTCGCGCGCGATCTGGATCACCCGCGCTGGCTGTATGTGCTGCCAAATGGCGATGTCCTGGTGGCGGAAACCAATGCCCCGCCCAAGGAGAGTTCGGGCATCAAGGGCTGGATTAAAAAACAGGTGATGAGTGTCGCCGGCGCCGGGACGCCCAGCGCCAACCGCATCACCTTGCTGCGCGACAGCGACGGGGACGGCAGGGCTGAAACCCGCAGCACATTCCTGACGGGGATCAATTCGCCTTTCGGCATGGTGCTGGTGGGTGACGCATTCTATGTCGCGGCCACCGATGCCGTGCTGCGCTTCACCTATTCTGCCGGCGTGATGCAGCTGACCGGCCAGGGCGAGAAGGTGGTCGACCTCCCCGCGGGCCCGCGCA
>JBBSKJ010000459.1:0-1923 GCA_038256475.1 Micropepsales bacterium
AGGGAAGCGGCAGCGTTTGATCGCAAATCGCGCAAACCGGCGGCGCTAGTAGAAGCCGACGAGCTTGAATCCGGCGACGATCAACACCAGCCCCAGCGCTTTCAGCACACCGGTTGTGCCGAGTCGTCCGGTGCCCAATGTCGTGCCGATCACCGCGCCTGCCAGAACGATACCGAGATAGAGCGGAAGCTCGGACGGCAAGGCGCGCACCGAAGAGAAATTTCCAAGCAATCCCGCCAGCGAAACAAACCAGATGAAGAGCGCGGCGACACCGGAGGCGATGCGGACCTGGGCCCAACCCATAATCAGCAGCAGTGGCGACAGGAAGATACCGCCGCCTGTGCCGGTAAGGCCCGACAACAGTCCGATGGCGGCGCCGCACGCCATGGCGGGCAGGACCGGCGGATCGCGAATCTCTGGCGAGGACGGGAACAGCTTTGGCCATAGAAAACGGAAAGCGGCGATGAAAAGAATGATTCCGACAACAGGACGATAGATATGGGCCGGCAGAATGATCGCGCCGCCGATAAAGCCCATGGGGACCGCGCCGATCAGGAACGGCCACAATGCGCGCCAGCGAAACAGTCCGGCGCGCCAGAACCGCCAGACCGTGAAACTCGAAACGAAAATATTGAGCACCAGCGCGGTGGGGCGCATCACGTCTGGCGCGACGCCGAACAGCCCCATCAGCGCCAGATAGCCGGAAGCCCCCGCATGGCCCACGGTCGTGTTCAGCACGGCGACCAGAAACATGCAGCCCGCAAGCAGCATGTCCGATGCGGTCACGCGCCCTCCAGCGCAAGGACATCAACCATCGCGCCCGGCTCAAGGGCCGGCGTGTCGGGTTGCAGGCGGATCAGCGCATTGGCGCCAGCAAAGACCGAGATCAGCGAGGAATCCTGGTCCTCAAACGCCTTTGCCATCAGCTGCCCAGTGTCATCAGCGCAAAGATGGGCCCGCAGATAATGTTCGCGCGGCCCATTGGCCGGCAGGGCATCTGCCAGCCGCGCGCGGGAGACGGCGGTGCAGGCCTGCGGATCACGCCCCAGCATGACTTCCATCAAAGGCCGCAGAAAGAGATGGGCGCATACCAGGGCCGAAGCCGGATTGCCCGGCAGGCCCAGCACCAGTCCCGTCCGCATGGTCCCGAACCAGGTCGGCTTGCCGGGACGCACCGCGATCTTCTCGACGGCAAGTTCAAGTCCCAATCGCATCAGCGCCGGCCGTGCATGGTCATGGTCGCCCACGGAGGCGCCGCCGATCACCACCAGCAGATCACACCCCTCCAGGCCCTGCTCCGCCGCGCGGGCAATGGCCCCGGCATCGTCCCGTTCCACCGCCAGCCGCTGCGGGGTGCCGCCCCAGGACTGCACAAGGCCGGCGATGCCATAGGTGGCGGAATCAAAAATCTGGTAAGGCCCCGGGGTCTCGCCCGGCGCGGCGAGCTCATCGCCGCTGCTCAGGATGGCCACGCGTGGCGCGCGGATCACCGCCAGAGTGGCCGCGCCGGCCGCCGCTGCCAGTGACAGCGCCACGCCGTCCAGCTTGCGGCCCGGTTGCAGCAAGACCTGTCCGGCGGAAAAATCGCCACCGCGCGGGCGGATATTCTTGCCCGGCCTGACCTGTGGCACCGTCACCGTGTCGCCGTCGCGGCTGACATCCTCCTGGATCACGACGGTATCAGCCTGCTGCGGCATCGCGGCGCCGGTCGAAATGCGAATTGCCCCGCCGGATTCGCAGACCCCTTCAAAGCCGCGTCCGGCAGCGGATTCGCCCATGACGCGCAGCACCCCGGGACTGTCGCTACTGCGTAGCGCATAGCCATCCATTGCCGAAACTGTGAAGGGAGGCTGATCGCGGCCGGCAATGACCGCGTCCGACAAGGTTCGGCCCAGCGCCATGCCCAAAGGTACACGCTGCGTC
>JBBSKJ010000460.1:0-1922 GCA_038256475.1 Micropepsales bacterium
AGAACAGCTGGGAGGTTTTGATGAATTTGCGCAAACGGGAATTTCTCGCCGGTCTGGGCATCACCGCCGCCGGCATCACGCATGCGCTGGCGCAGGCCGCGCCCAAAGGCAAAGATCTGGGTGCAGTGGCCCCGCCGCCGCCGCGCAAGATTCCCCATCGCAAGGTCACGACCCGCAACCTGTTCAAGGTGCCGACCGGCTATCCCAACGGCGTCGCTGTGGTGCCCGAAGGCGTGTGGGTCGCCGAGCAGAAAGCCGCCGGTTACGGCCAGAGCGGCAAGCATGAGAAAGAAGCCGCTTGGCTGTTCGACTGGAAGGGCAACAAGCTCAAGACCGTGATGACCGACTCCTACAACACGTCGGGCTTTGCCGTCGGCAACGGCCATCTGTGGATGGGCGCCAATGGCGGGCCGAACGGCATCTATGAAGTCGATATGAACGGCAAGACCCTGACGCATCGCCCGATTCCGCTGGGCGGCGGTGGCTGTCATGGCCTGACCTGGCACAATGGCAAGCTCTGGATTGTTGCCAACCGGCTGCGCGGAATCCTGCGCGTGGACCCCAAAAGCTGGACGCCGGAATTCATGATCCCCTTTACCGCCGCGCGCTATCATGGCTCGGCCTGGGACAACAGCCATCCCGGTGGCGCCATGTGGATGATCACGGGGACCTCAGAGATCAATCGTTTTGTCCGCCAGCCCGACGGCACGCTGAAGCACACCACCACCGTGGGGTTGGTAAAATACGACGCCACAACCGGCCAGTTGCTGGAGACCGCGGAATTCGCGCAAGGCTCCGCCGACGCGCATGGCCTGGACATGTACAATGGCAAGTTGATTTCCTGCGATGCGGGTGTCGGCCCGCCCGGCTTTGAGGGCACGGGAAGCCCCTCCGCCGGTTATGTTTTCGAGATCAACTTCGCCTAGGGCTTGCCAGGACCGGGCTTGCCAAAGCGGGGTTCGCGGAACCATTGTCCTCGCCCGAAAGGCAGGCAATGGCTGGTCCCCGCGAAACAGATGCCGAAAGGCTGGACGAATGGTCGCCGCGGCTTCTGAAGTCGCGCCTGTACCAGCGACTGCTGGTCGACATCATCATCGGGGCGCTGGCCCCGGGCGAACAGCTGGATGAAAACGCACTGGCCACGCGCTATGGCGGCGGGCTCGCCGGCATCCGCGAGGCTTTGGCGCGCTTGGCGCTGGAAGGCCTGGTGGTACGCCGCGCCCGGGTCGGCACATCGGTGGCGCCGCTCGACCTGATGGGCGCGCGCGAAGCCTTTGAGGCGCGCTGCCTGATCGAAGTCCAATGCGCCGGCCTTGCCGCAGCCCATGCCAGCGAGGCGCAGATCACCGCCATCCGCGCCACCCTGGACGGCGGCGAACAGGCCGTGGCTGACAATGACTCGGCCGCCCTGGCCGCGATGGACGAGGCGTTTCATGTCGCGGTCGCCGCCGCCAGCGGCAACCGCGCGCTGGCCAAGATGGT
The DNA here is from genome assembly GCA_038256475.1 of Micropepsales bacterium. Lineage (GTDB taxonomy): Bacteria > Pseudomonadota > Alphaproteobacteria > Micropepsales > Micropepsaceae > Rhizomicrobium. Next base: position 1,483 of record JBBSKJ010000460.1, read on the forward strand.
GGTGACCCTGCATCACCAGACCGCGCGCTACTGGCTCTATGCCATGAAGGGGCCCACCAACGAGGACAGCTATGCCGCGCTGAACGAGCATCGCGCCCTGGCCGAGGCCATCGCCAGCCGCGATGTGGCGCGCGCGCGCGCCGAGATGCTGAAGGTGCTGGGCGACTTTCCCGCCGAGATGAAGCGCACATTAGAGGGTCGCTAAGTGGGGGAAGGCCGCTGAGTGGGAAAGGTGCGATGAACCGGGCCTGGCTGACGCTGGCGCTGATGAGCGCGCTGTTCTTTGTCATCACTGCCGCCACCTTCACCAGCCTGGGCGTGGTGCTGCCCGCCATGGTGACGGAACTGGGCTGGACCTGGACCGAAGCTGGCACCGGTTTTGGCCTGCTGGCGATCTTCTGCGGCATTACCAGCACCGTGCCGGCGGTTTTGATCCGCCG
>JBBSKJ010000461.1:0-1899 GCA_038256475.1 Micropepsales bacterium
GCCGCCAGCGCCATCAGCCACCACACGTCGCCTTCTCCATACAGACGGGGCAGCAGCATCGGCGCCGCCGTCAGCACCGCCGCCCCAATGACGAATTGCCCGATGGCGATCCAGCGCGCCGCCTTCAGCCAGTTCGGCCAAGGCATTTGATAACCCGGCGCGAAGGAGGCCAGCACGAACATCGCGGCCAGGATCGCCAGCGCCGGATAGGAAGACAGGACATAATGCGGCAGCTTGGTCGGCACCGCTTCCACCAGCAGCCACCAGGCCCCCGCCCAGACCAGCAGAAAGCGGATCGCGGCTTCGTTGCGCCGCGCGATACCCAGCACGATGCCAGGGGCGACAAACAGGATGGCGGGAAAGAAGGTCGCCGCCGACAGCAGCAGGTAGTAGCCCGGCCACATGCCGTGGCTTTCCTGCCCGCCCGCCAGCTTGGCGGCGAAATCGTCGCCCAGCGAATGTTCAAAGAACGCGCCCTGGCTCTGGATGGTGATGGCAATCAGCCATGGCATCACCAGCACGACCGTCAGAAGAAAACCGCGCAGCGCCTGCAGGCCCCGCAGCCAGCGCACATCGCGGTCCCAGATCGCAAGACCGGCGATGGTCACCAGCGCCACGCCCGGCACCACCGGAAACTTGATCAGTATCCCGGCGGCGCAGGCCGCCCAGCCCAGCAGGATCAGCCGCCGCGACGGCTGGGGCGCATCCGGCTCGCGCGCGGCGCGATAGACCCGCAACAACACGCCCTGCACCGCCAGCACGCAGGCCAGCAGCACCGCGTCGGTGGTGGCAATGCTGGCCTCGGCGGCCAGCAGCGTCGTTCCCAGCATCAACAGGCCCGCCACCAGCCCCACCTCGACACCCACCAGCGCCAGCGCGCACCACAGGGTCAGCCAGGCGACCGCGATGGCGCCCAGCAGCGATGGCAGGCGATAGGTCCAGATATGGCTGGTCTCGCCGCCATGGAAAATCTTCCCGGTCACGACGGTGCTGGCCGATTGCAGCCAGTAGATGCCGGCGGGTTTCTTGTAGCGCGGCACCTGGCCCAGCCGGATGTCCACCGGGTCGCCCGACTCCACCATCTGGCGCGAGGCCTGGGCGAAACGGCTTTCGTCGCGGTCCAGCGGCGGCAGGCTGAGAATGCCCGGCAGCCACAGCAGCAGCCCCAGCAGCGCCAGCAGGGCATAGGGCCGGCGCGTCAGCTGGCCCCAGACCCGCAGCCCGAAGCGCGGCTGGGGGGGCGGCGCGGGCGGGATTTCCGCCGTTTGCACAGGGCTTTGCGAGTCGGTCATGGCGGCCGACTATGTGGCCCCCAGCCCTATGTTGCAAAGTCCGGGGCCTGTATAACGCCCCTCATTCCGCCGCAGGAGAAAGTGCAATCAAATGACGGGCCCCGCCGCCATTTCCGTGGTCGTGCCGGTGAAGGATGAGGCCGGCAATGTCGGCCCCCTCGCCCGCGAGATCGCCGCCGCGCTGGCGGGTGAACCGGCGCATGAGATCATCTTTGTCGATGACGGTTCGGGCGACGGCACGCCGGACGCGCTGGTGGCGCTCAAAAGCGAAATCCCCACCCTTCGGGTGCTGCGCCATGGGCGCAACCTGGGCCAGAGCCGCGGCATCCGCACCGGGGTGCAGGCGGCGGAGGGCGAGATCATCGTCACCCTGGACGGGGACGGCCAGAACGATCCCGCTGACATTCCCAAGCTGCTGGCGGCGCTGCGGGGCGAGCCGCAAGTCGGGCTGGTGTCGGGCGTGCGGGTCAAGCGCAAGGACAGTGCCAGCCGCCGCATCGCCTCGCGCCTGGGCAACGGCTTTCGCAACCTGATGCTGGGCGACGGCGCCACCGATACCGGCTGCGGCCTCAAGGCATTCCGGCGCCAGGCCTTTCTCGACCTTCCC
>JBBSKJ010000462.1:0-1895 GCA_038256475.1 Micropepsales bacterium
CTTGGCGCCGCCATGCTCCAGCATGAAGGCGATGGCGGTGGCATCCAGACGTGTGTTCAGGGCATTCAGCACCGCCCCCAGCATGGGCACGCCCTAATGGGCTTCCAGCATCGGCGGGGTGTTGGCCAGCATCACCGCCACCGTGTCGCCCTTCTTGATGCCCTTTTTTGCCAGGGCGGAGGCCAGGCGGCGCGAACGGGCATAGAAGTCGGCATAGCGGATGCGCTGGTGGCCGTGAATGATGGCGGTGCGGTCCGGAAAGGTGCTGGCGGCGCGTTCCAGAAATGACAGCGGCGTCAGGGGCTGGTGATTGGCGGGCACGCGCTCCAGCCCGATTTCAAACATCCCGGCGGCTTTCGCCTTGCCTTTTGTGACGCTTTTTCGGGGCTGTTTTCGGGCTGGCATCGCGCGGGCACGCTAAAGAAAGCCGCAATTGGCGGCAAGGTTGACGAATGGCGCGGCGATGCTAGGAAGGCCCGCTTCTGGGAGCGTTCCATGACCCGTACTGATCCGCCGGCTGAAAAGTACGGCATTGTCCGCACGCTGTATGACTGGATGATGCGCAACGCCAAGGGCAAGCATGCCTGGCGGGCGCTGGGCGGCCTGACCTTCGCCGAAGCCTCTTTTTTCCCCATCCCGACCGACATCATGTTGATTCCGATGGTGATGGCCGATCGCAGCCGCGCCTGGGCGCTGGCGGCCTGGTGCACCCTCTGGTCGGTGCTGGGTGGCGCGGCGGGCTATGCCATCGGCGCCTTCCTGTACGACAGCCTGGGCCAGTGGCTGATTGGCATTTATAACATGGGCGACGATCTGGTCGTGTTCCAGCAATGGTATGCCACCTACGGCGCCTGGGTGATCGTCGGCAAGGGCTTCACCCCGCTGCCCTACAAGCTGGTCACCATCGCTTCAGGCTTTGCCAATTACAGCTTCGCGATGTTCATGATCCTGTCGGTGATCACGCGCGGCGGCCGCTACTTCCTGGTCGCCGGACTGCTCTACTGGAAAGGCGAACAGGCGCGGCTCTTCATCGAAAAGCGCCTGGAAGCGACGCTGTTCGTGTTCCTGTTTACGATCGTGTTGGGCTTCGTCGCGGCCAAATATCTGTTCTGACGCGCCCTTTAGCGTCCTGAGTGCGTCGCGCGTCGCTCATGGGCTTTTCGCCCGTCCATAGCGACAGCGTATGGACGCTCCTTGCTCCTGCTCAGGCCGCAAAATTGCGCCCCAGAAGAACGGAACATTCAGTCCTGTTCCAGTTCGCTGGACTGGACGTAATCGTCCGGCGCGGGTTCGCCTTCTGACGGCGCATCCTCGCGGGGCGGCAGTTCGGTGCCCGGCGCCGCCGTGGTCTCGGCAATGGATTTCAGCGCCGCACCCTTCTTGGCCGCGCGCTTCTGGGCGCGTTCGAACTTGGCGCTGGCGCGGGTCACGGCCAGGTCCAGTTCCAGCTGCGAGCACAGGCCCAGCGTCACCGGATCGACCGCCTTGATGTTGGCCGCGTTCCAGTGCGAACGCTCGCGGATCTTGGCGATGGTCGCCTTGGTAGTGCCGATCAGCTTGATGATGTCGCTGTCGGTGAATTCGGGATGGTTGCGGATCAGCCAATAGACCGCATCGGGCTTGTCCTGGCGCTTGCTGACCGGCGTGTAGCGCGGGGCGCGCTTCTGGCGCACGGTCGGCATCTTGTGCTTGGGCGCGGCCATCTTCAGGCGCTTCTTGGGATTGCCTTCGGCTTCGGCGATCTGCTCGCGGGTAAGCTGGCCGGTGGCGACAGGGTCCTGGCCCTTGATGCCCTTGGCGACGTCCTCATCGGCGATGCCTTTGACTTCCAGCGGATGCAGCCCGCAGAAATCGGCGATCTGCTCAAACGACAGGCCGGTATTGTCCACCAGCCA
>JBBSKJ010000463.1:0-1873 GCA_038256475.1 Micropepsales bacterium
ATCCGCGTCAGCCTGGAAACCACGGATCTGTTGCGGTTTTTCGAGCCGAACCTGTTCTCGGCCGGCGACGTGCCGAACGGCAAGCCGGCGCCCGACCTGTTCCTGCATGCCGCCGAGGCGCTGGGGATCGCGCCGGCCGATTGCCTGGTTATCGAAGACAGCGTCAACGGCGTGCTGGCAGCCCGGGCGGCGGGCATGCGCTGCTGGGGCTTTCTGGGCGGCGGTCATGCCCATGACGGGCTGGCGCCGCGGCTGACCGCGGCGGGGGCGGCGCGCATCGTGGCGAACTGGCCGGAAGCCGCACGGCTGCTGCCGGAAGTCCTCAGCCGTTAAGCGGTAATATTAACGCGAATGCGCGATTGGGACCTGTGCCAAATTGGGATACTTCCGGTTATGAAATCAGGTGAGGCGGGCATGTCGGCGCTTTTGGGCAATGCTGTACGGGGTGTGGGGCAGGTGGTCTTGGCCGCCTTTGCTGGTTTGTCCCTGATGGTCGTCTGCACCGCCGCCTTGGCCGTCACTTTGGTCTGCGCCGCGCCGCTACGCCTGCTTCAGGCGCGGTAGTAGCCCTTAAACCAGTCCACGAACTTGGGAATGCCGGCGCTGATAGGCGTGGAGGGCTCAAAGCCCAGCGCGCTCTGGCTGGCCGCGATATCGGCATAGGTGATAGGCACGTCGCCGGGCTGCATAGGTTCCATCTTCATCTGGGCCTTTTTGCCCAGCGCCTTTTCGATTTCGGCGATGAAGTCGGTCAGCTTTTCCGCCTTGCGGTTGCCCAGATTGTAGATCGCGTGCGGCGGCGTGCCGCCGTTTTTTGAATCGGAAGAGGGGGGGCGGTCCAGCGCCTGCACCACGCCATCGACGATGTCGTCGATATAGGTAAAGTCGCGCCACATCTCGCCGCCATTGAAGACTTTGATCGGTTCGCCCGCCGAGATCGCCTTCGCGAACAGGATCGGCGCCATGTCGGGCCGGCCCCAGGGGCCATAGACGGTGAAGAAGCGCAGGCCCGTGGACGCAAGTCCGTAGAGATGCGCATAGGCATGGCCGAACAGTTCATCCACCCGCTTGGTGGCGGCATAGAGCGAGTTGGGGTGCTCCACCGCATCGCCCACCGCAAAAGGAGTCTTCTGGTTGGCGCCATAGACCGAGGAGGAGCTGGCATAGACCATATGCTTCAGCGAGGGCAGCGCCCGCGCCAGTTCCAGCGTTACCACCTGTCCCATCACATTGGAGGTGACATAGGTATAGGGATTGACCAGCGAGTAGCGCACCCCGGCCTGCGCCGCCAGATGCACGATGCCGGTGATACCGGGAAAATCCGTCGCCAGCTTCAGCATGGGCGCGCGATCGGAAATGTCGATCTGGTGGAAGTCGAAATTCTTGCTGGGCGTTAGCCGCGCCAGCCGCGCCTGTTTCAGCGCCACATCATAATAGTCGTTCAGATTGTCGATGCCGATCACGGTATCGCCCCGCGCCAACAGGGTTTCGCTCACGGCCGCGCCGATGAAACCGGCGGCGCCGGTCACCAGGATGATGCGGCCGCTACTGCCGCTCATGCGCGCCCAACGCTGATATAGCGAAAGCCTGCTTCCGCCATCTGGGTGGGGCGGTAGATGTTGCGCAGATCCACCATCAGCGGTGCTTTCAGCGCAGCCTTGACGCGGGCCAGGTCCAGCGCACGGAATTCATTCCATTCGGTCAGGATTACCACCCCGTCAGCGCCGGTCAGCGCATCATAGGCATCTTTGCGGTAATCCAGCTGCATGTGCTTGGCGGCTTCCTTGCAGCCTTCCGGATCATAGGCGCGGATACTTGCGCCGGCCTTTTGCAGATAGGGCAGGATCACCAGGCTGGGCGCGTCGCGCATATC
>JBBSKJ010000464.1:0-1870 GCA_038256475.1 Micropepsales bacterium
ATCTTCAATTTCGTCACCAAGCGCGGCGATTGCCGGGGCAGGAAATCCAAGATCAGCTGGACGCAGGTGGAAACCGGCTCGGCCATCACCTGGAAATATCCCAGCTGCATCCTGCGCGGCGACGAAAGCGTGGGCGAATTCTATTCCATCGCCATCGCCAACAATTACCAGCAGGCCGATACCGGCACCAAGATGATCCATCTGGGTGCCAATACCCGGTCGCGCATCATCTCCAAGGGTATCAGCGCGGGCAAGGCGCAGAACACCTATCGCGGGCTGGTCAGCGTCTATGGCAAGGCGAAGAATGCGCGCAACTACACCCAGTGCGACTCGCTTCTGATTGGCGGCGACTGCGGCGCCCATACCGTGCCCTATATCGAAAGCCGCAATCCGACCGCGCGCATCGAGCATGAAGCGACCACGTCCAAGATCGCGGAGGACCAGCTGTTCTATTGCCTGCAACGCGGCATTCCGCAGGACGAGGCGGTGTCGCTGATCGTCAACGGTTTCTGCCGTGAAGTGCTGCAGCAACTGCCGATGGAATTCGCCGTCGAGGCGCAAAAACTGGTCGGCATCTCTCTGGAAGGTTCTGTGGGTTAGTCATGCTGGATATCAAGAATCTGCACGTTTCGGTCGGCGACAAGGAAATCCTGAAGGGCCTGACCCTTTCGATCCAGCCGGGCCAGGTGCATGCCATCATGGGCCCCAACGGTTCGGGCAAGTCCACGCTGTCTTACGTGCTGGCAGGGCGCGCCGGTTACGACATCACCGATGGCTCCATCACCTATAACGGCGAAGACCTGTCCGCGCTCAAGCCGGAAGAACGTGCCGCCAAGGGCGTGTTCCTGGCGATGCAATATCCGGTGGAAATTCCCGGCGTCACCACCATGACTTTCCTCAAGACGGCGCTGAATTCGCAGCGCCGCGCGCGGGGAGAGCCCGACCTGGACGCCATCGGCGTGCTCAAGCTGGTGCGCGCCAAGGCCAAGTTGCTGAATGTCAGCGAAGACATGCTCAAGCGCCCGCTGAATGTCGGTTTTTCCGGCGGCGAGAAGAAGCGTTTGGAAATCCTGCAGATGTCGGTGTTCGAGCCGAAGCTGGCGGTGTTGGATGAAACCGATTCCGGCCTGGATATCGATGCGCTGCGGCTCGTGGCCGAGGGCGTCAACGCCCTGCGCGATCCCTCGCGCGCCATGCTGGTGATCACCCATTACCAGCGCCTGCTGGATTACATCGTGCCGGATCGCATCCATGTCCTGGCGGGCGGCCGCATCGTGGCCGAAGGCGGCAAGGAACTGGCGCTGGAGCTGGAAGCCAAGGGCTATGAGCATATTGTGAAGGAAGTGGCATGACGCTGGCGCTTGCAGACCGCAAGGCCGAAGCCGCCGCGATTTTCGGATCGCATGGCGTGCCGCATCGCCGCGTGGAGGAATGGAAATATTCCGACCTGCGTTCGGCGCTGGGCGAGGCTGGGATTGGAGCGGGGCAGGCGGAGCTGCGCATCCTGCATCTGCCGGCGGGCATCGAGACCTTCGATCTGTCCGGCGCCAATCCGCCGGACTGGGTGAAGGCCTATTTCGGGCTGGCCAACCGCAATGTGATGAGCGCGGCTTCCTTGTCGCTGTCGGCAGGCGGCATGGCCTTCCGGGTGCGCAAGGATACCGTCATCGCCGAGGCCATGAAGTTCGAGTTTTCTGGCGCCGGCCATGTCCGCGCTTTGCTGGTGCTGGAAGAGGGTGCATCGCTGACCCTGGTCGAAGGCGTTGGTCAGGCGGACTTCCGCAATGCTGGCCTGGAAATCGTGCTGGGTGAATCCGCCCGGCTGGAGCATGTGCGCGTATCGCCCAATGCCGGCGATGCCGTGCTGGTG
>JBBSKJ010000465.1:0-1863 GCA_038256475.1 Micropepsales bacterium
TACAGCACCGCGCCGGCTTCCAGCGCCGACAAGGCGCGTTCTTTCAGACCCGCATCAAACGGGCCTTGCCATTGGGCCAGCGGCAGTTCTTCGATCAACCCAGGCGCTCCGTCATTGCGTCATAGACCAGCGTCCGCAACGCGCGGCGCAGCTTGACCCGCCGCGCCGTGTCCGTGATGACCTGGGTCATGAAAACCACCGCCATCTCCTCCTGGGGATCGACAAAAAAGGTGGTGGAGGCCATGCCGCCCCAGGCGAATTCCCCGGCGGAGCCGGGAATCCCCACCCGCGCCGGGTCCAGCGTCACCGCCACGCCGAGCCCAAAGCCGATGCCGCGATAGCCGCTTTCATTGAACGCGTCAGCCGCCGGCGTCAGATCGGCGATCTCTTTGTCGTCCGGTAGATGGTTGCGGGTCATCAGCGCGACGGTTTCGGGCTTCAGCAGCCGCACCCCGTCCAGTTCGCCCTTGTTCAGCAGCATGCGGGCAAAACGCAGATAGTCCGTCGCTGTGCCCACCAGCCCGCCGCCGCCCGACTCCAGTTTGGGCGGCGCAAACCAGTTTGAGGCTTGCGCATCGTCGAACAGCTCCAGCCTGTCGTTCTTTTGCATATAACAGGCGGTGAAACGGTCACGCTTGCCTGGCGGCACCCAGAAATCACTGTCCGCCATCTTCAGTGGCGCCAGGATATTCTGGCGGACGAAATCGGCATAGCTTTGCCCCGACACGATCTCGACCAGAGTGCCCAGCACGTCGGTCGCCACCGAATAGATCCAGGCCTCACCCGGCGAATATTCCAGCGGCAGCTTTTCGAGTGCGGCGATCATCGCCTTGAGCCCGCCTTCGGTATCGAATTCCCCGATCTTATGCTGGCGGTACAGTGCATCCACCGGCGTGCGATTGTGAAAGCCATAGGTAAAGCCGGCGGTATGACGCGCCAGGTCCAGCACGGTCATGGCGCGCCTGGGCGTACTGCCATCGGCAAGCCGCAAGGTCGCAAAGCCGGGGATATACCTGGTCACGGCATCGTCCAGCGCGATGCGTCCCTGTTCCAGCAGCATCAAGAGCGCCACCAGGGTGATGGGCTTGGTCATGGAATAGATGCGGAAGATCGCGTCCGCGCGCATCGGCGTGGCGCGCGCGATGTCCGTGACCCCAACCAGGCTGTGATGGGCGACCCGCCCCCGCCGCCAGATCAGGGTGAGTGCGCCGGGAAGGGCGCCGTCCGTGACCTGACGCTCCATGAAGCGCGGGATGCGCGCCAGCTTTTCGTCCGAAAATCCCGATTGTCCGATCATGGGCTGGGTTATACTTGGCCCCGCCATGAATGACATTGCCAAAAAAGACTGGTCCCAAAACTGGCCCGCTTTGTCGCTGGAGGAAGCGCAGGCGCGTCTCACCGCGCCGGGCGCGCGCTTTGAGACCGTCGAGGCGGTGATCCGCGGCGTGCCCATGCTTGTGTGGAAGCATGTCCCGGCCGCGGCGGGGGAAGTCTTCGCGCAAGCGCGTGCTCATGGGACGCGCGAGTTCCTGGTCTATGAGAATGAGCGCGTCAGCTATGACGGTTTCGCGCGGGCGGTGGCGCGGCTGGCAGCACATCTGCGCGAGCAGGGCCTGAACAAGGGAGACCGGGTGGCGCTGGTGATGCGCAATCTCCCGGAATGGCCGGTGGTGTTCATGGCGTCGCTGCTGGCGGGCGCGATCGTGGTTCCCCTCAATGCCTGGTGGAGTGGCGCGGAGCTGGGTTACGGCATTCTGGATTCGGGTGCCCGCTTTGTCTTCGCTGATGGCGAGCGGCTGGCGCGGCTGAAAGACCTGCCGCCGTCAGTGGAGAAGGTTTATGTCGCCCGCGGCGAAGGCGCGA
>JBBSKJ010000466.1:0-1863 GCA_038256475.1 Micropepsales bacterium
GAAGAAAATCCACCTGGATATCGATGCCTCGCAGATCAACAAGATCGTGCGTGTCGATCTGCCCATCGTGGCCGATGCGCGCCTGACGCTGCGCGAAATGATCCGCTTCTGGAAGTCCGGCAAGCACAAGGTGCAAAGCGCCGCCTTGAAAGAGTGGTGGGCGCAGATCGACCAGTGGCGCGCGAAGAAGTCGCTGTCCTATCGAAATTCGGACAGCATCATCAAGCCGCAATATGCGATTGACCGCCTGTACCAGCTGACCAAGCACCGCCAGGACGTCTATGTGACGACCGAAGTCGGCCAGCATCAGATGTGGGCGGCGCAGCGTTTCCATTTCAACGAGCCCAACCACTGGATGACCTCCGGTGGCCTTGGCACCATGGGTTATGGCTTGCCGGCGGCGGTGGGCGTGCAGATGGCCCATCCCGACGCGCTGGTGATCGATATCGCCGGCGAAGCCAGCGTGCAGATGACCATGCAGGAAATGTCGACCGCAATTCAGTACGACCTGCCGATCAAGATTTTCATCCTGAACAACGAATATATGGGCATGGTGCGCCAGTGGCAGGAAATCCTGCACGGCAAGCGCTATTCCCATTCCTATTCCGAAGCCTTGCCGGACTTCGTCAAGATGGCGGATGCCTTTGGCTGTGTCGGCCTGCGCGCCGACAAGCCGTCGGAGCTGGACGGCAAGATCCAGGAAATGCTCGATGTCAGGCGACCCGTGCTGTTCGACGTCCGCGTTGACCCGACCGAGAATTGCTATCCCATGATCCCCTCGGGCGCGGCGCATAACGAAATGCTGCTGTCGCCGGACGATGGCGGCGAGATCAGCGACGCCGGAAAGATGCTGGTCTGAGATGCACGATACCAAGGTCAAGCAGAGCACCGAGAATGAGCGCCACACCCTCACCGTGCTGGTGGACAATGAGGCGGGCGTGCTGGCGCGCGTGGTTGGGCTGTTCTCCGGTCGTGGCTACAATATCGAAAGCCTGACAGTGGCCGAGGTCGACCCGATGGCGCGGACCTCGCGCATCACCATCGTCACCAGCGGAACGCCCCAGGTGATCGAGCAGATCGAGACCCATCTGCGCCGCCTGGTGCCGACCCATGCCGTCACCAACTGGACCAGCGCCAAGGCCGGCATCGAGCGCGAAATGGCGCTGATCAAGGTGGCCGGCACGGGCGAGAAGCGGGTCGAGGCGTTGCGCATGGCGGACGCCTTCCGCGCCCGCCCCGTCGACACCACCCAGACCAGCTTCGTGTTCGAGATCACGGGCGCCCCCGCCAAGATCGACAGCTTCATCGACCTGATGCGCCCGCTGGGCCTGGTCGACGTCTCCCGTACCGGCGTCGCCGCGATTTCCCGCGGCCCGGAAGCCATGTAATCACCTTTCAAACATATAACCTCCAGGAGTGGACTGATGCGCGTGTATTACGATCGGGATGCCGATCTCAATCTAATCAAGAACAAGAAAGTGGCCGTGATCGGTTTCGGATCGCAGGGCCATGCCCATGCCCAGAACATGCGCGACATCGGCGTCATGGACCTGGTGATCGCGGTGCGTCCCGGCGCCAGCGCCAAGAAGGCCGAAGCGGCCGGCTTCAAGGTGATGAGCGTTATCGACGCCGCCAAATGGGCGGACGTGATGATGATGGCCACCCCCGACGAGCTGCAGGCCGACATCTACAAGGACGAGTTGAAGGCCAACATGCAGCAGGGTTCGGCGCTACTGTTCGCCCACGGCTTCAACGTCCATTTCAAGCTGATGGAGCCGCGTCCCGACATGGACGTGCTGATGGTCGCCCCCAAGGGCCCCGGCCACACCGTGCTCGTCGAATATCTGAAGGGTGGCGGCGTGC
>JBBSKJ010000467.1:0-1862 GCA_038256475.1 Micropepsales bacterium
GACCCCACCCGGTTGCGCCTGCTGCTTTTGCTGCGCCAGGCCGAGCTGACCGTCAGCGAGTTGATCGAGATTGTCGGCCAATCCCAGCCGCGTGTCTCCCGGCATTTGAAGCTGCTGGGCGAGGCCGGGCTGGTCGAGCGCTTCAAGGAAGGCAGCTGGGTGTTCTGCCGCGCCGCCGACCGGGGCACCGGGGCCGAACTGTCGCGGGTCATCGCCGAACTGGCCGATTCCCAGATGCAGGAAACCGACAAGGCGCGGCTGGAGCATATCCGCAAAAGCCGTGCGGCGGCGGCCGCCGCCTACTTCAAATCCAATGCCGCCGAATGGGAGCGCATCCGCGCGCTCCATGCCCCGGAAAAGGACGTGGAAGCGGCCATCGCCCGCCATCTCACCGCGGCGCCGATCGAAAGCTTTCTCGATGCCGGCACCGGTACCGGGCGGATGCTGGAACTGATCGCGCCCCATGCGGCCCGCGCTATCGGCATCGATGTCAGCCCCGACATGCTGGCCATCGCCCGCGACCGGCTGCTGCGCGCAAACATCCAGAACGCCCAGGTGCGGCTGGGCGACACCTATCGCCTGCCATTTGCCAATGGGTCAGCGGGCAATGGCTTCGACGTCGTGCTGTTCCATCAGGTGCTGCATTACCTGGACGATCCGGGTGCGGCGGTGGCGGAAGCCGCCCGTGACATGGCGCCGGGCGGCAAGCTGCTGATCGCCGATTTCGCGCCCCACAAGGAAGAATTCCTGCGCGATGAATATGCCCATCGCCGGCTGGGTTTCTCCGACCGCGAAGTGGAGGGCTGGTTCGCCGCCGCTGGCCTTTCCGGCGCGGGCATCGAGACCATCGCGCCCAAAAGCGAAGGCGAAAAACTTTCCGTCAAACTCTGGCTCGCAACCGCGAAAGCCAAAAGCAAAAAAGAAGCCGCATGAGCCTTGAAAAACTCATCACCGACCCGAGCCCGCTTCAGGTCTCGTTCGAATTCTCGCCGCCCAAGACCGACGAGGCGGAAGCCAGCCTGTGGACCGCGATCCGCCGGCTGGAGCCGCTGCAGCCGTCTTTCGTTTCGGTGACGTATGGGGCGGGAGGTTCGACGCGCGAGCGGACCCATGCCACCGTCAAGCGCATTGTTGAGGAAACCACCCTCAAGCCGGCGGCGCATCTGACCTGCGTCGGCGCATCGCGCGGCGAGATCGACGATATCGTGCGCGCCTATTGGGATGCGGGCATCCGTCACATCGTGGCGCTGCGCGGTGACATGCCGAACATGAGCGGGCCCTACGCGCCGCACGCGCAAGGCTATTGCTCCACGCCGGAACTGATCGCGGGCATCAAAAAGATCGCCGACTTTGAAGTCAGCGTCTCTTTCTATCCCGAGCGTCACCCGGATTCGCCCAGCCATGGCCATGACATCGAATTGCTGAAAGCCAAGATGGACGCCGGCGCCAGCCGCGCCCTGGGGCAGTTCTGTTTCGACAATGACCTGACGGCGCGTTTCCGCGACGATGCGGCAGCGGCGGGCATCACCATTCCGGTGGTGCCGGGCGTGATGCCGACCACCAATTTCAACGGCATTGCGCGCATGGCGGCCAAGGCCGGCGCGTCGATTCCCGCCTGGCTGGCCAAGGCCTATGAAGGGCTGGACGAGGATGTGGAAACCCGCCGCATCGTCGCCGCCGCTGTGCTGGCCGACCAGGTGCGCCAGTTGCGCAAGCGCGGTTTCGGCCAGTTTCACTTCTACACTCTCAACCAGGCCAACCTGACTTACGCGGCCTGCCGCATTCTCGGACTTCGTCCCAAGGAACTGACATGAGCTTTACACGTGACGCCCGCATTGCCTGGATGAAGGAAGAGGCGAAAA
>JBBSKJ010000468.1:0-1860 GCA_038256475.1 Micropepsales bacterium
GGCGTTGCGGGCCGCCACGAAGGCTTCCTCGGTGATGCCGTCATGGACCTGGATGTTCTTCGCCCGCTCCTCGCCCACCGTCGTACGCCAGGCCGGCGTCTCCCGGCCCGGCGTCTTGTAGTCATGGCACATCCACAGCACCGTATCCTCGGGCAGTTCCAGAATGCGCCGGATCGAGCGATAGAGCGCATGGGCATCGCCGCCGGGAAAATCCGCCCGGGCGGTGCCATAGTCCGGCATGAACAGCGTGTCGCCCACAAAGACATTGTCCCCGATGCGATAGCTGACACAGGCCGGCGTATGGCCCGGGGTGTTCATCACCGCGATCTCCAGCCCGCCAACCTGAAGGATTTCCCGGTCGCCCAGCAGCCGGTCGAACGGCGCGCCGTCACCCGTCACGTCGTCGGCGCCGAATATCGGCGCGAAAACCTTCTGCACCTGGCAGATATGCTCGCCGATGGCGACCTTCGCGCCCGTGATCTGGCGCAAATATGCCGCCGCCGACAGATGATCGGCATGGGCATGGGTTTCCAGGATCCAGTCGATGCCGATATCGCCAGCCGCGACCGCCGCCAGTATCTTGTCCGCCGATCCTGTCGCGGTGCGGGCGGACTTGGGATCGAAATCCAGCACCGGATCGATGATGACACCGCGCCGGGTCGCGGCATCGCTCACCAGATAGCTGATGGTGAATGTCTGTGCGTCGTAGAAAGCCTGAATTTTTGGCTGCATGGCGTCCTCCATTTCCCCTTGACTATATATTAGGAAATACTAATATACAAGCCTGACAGGAAGGACGCCATGCAGAATATTTCCGCCAACGACCTGAAAGCGATGCGCAAGCATTCCGCCGACGCCGCCGCCATGATGCGGGCGCTGTCGCACGAGGCCCGCCTGCGGGTCCTGTGCGACCTTGTCGGGGGTGAACGCATGGCGGGCGAGCTGGTGGAGCGGTCGGGGCTGAGCCAGTCGGCGCTGTCCCAGCACCTCGCCAAGCTGCGCGAAGAAAAACTTGTGGCGACGCGGCGCGAAGGCCAGTCGGTTTTCTACCGCATCGCCGATCCCCGGGCGGCCCGCATCCTGGGCGTGCTCTACGACATCTATTGCAAGAGGTAACAGACATGACCATGCCCACCATTGCCCCGGCCGAAGCCCGGCGCCGCGTTGCCGAGGGTTCGGCGATCCTGGTTGATATCCGCGAACCGATGGAGCACGCGCGCGAAGCCATTCCCGGCGCCGCGCTGCGGCCTTTGTCGGGACTTGGCGAACAGTCCCTCGCCGGGCTGGGCGGCCAGGATGCGCCCGCCATCATCTTCCACTGCCAGAGCGGCAAGCGCACCGCCGACAATGCGGCACGCCTTGGCGTCTGCCGCGCGCCGGAAGCCTATATTTTGCAAGGCGGCCTGACGGGCTGGAAGGCGGCGGGCTTTCCCACCGCCCTGGACCGCACCAAGCCCATTGAGATCCAGCGCCAGGTGCAGATCACGGCGGGCCTTCTGGTGCTGACGGGCGTCTTGCTGGCATGGCTGGTTGCGCCCGGCTTTATCCTTCTGTCCGCCTTTGTCGGCGCCGGGCTGATCTTTGCCGGTGCTTCGGGCTGGTGCGGCATGGCCACGCTTCTGGGCGCGATGCCCTGGAACAGGCCTTCGCTCTGATGAATCCCGCCGACCTGCTTTCGCTCGGCTCCGGCACGATCGTCGGCTTCGCGCTTGGCCTGCTGGGCGGCGGCGGTTCCATCCTGGCCGTGCCGCTGCTGGTCTATGTCGTCGGCATCAAGGATGCCCATGTCGCCATCGGCACCAGCGCGCTGGCGGTATCGGTCAATGCCTTCGCCAACCTGATTTCCCATGCCCGGGCGCA
>JBBSKJ010000469.1:0-1839 GCA_038256475.1 Micropepsales bacterium
GTCGGGCCTGCCATCGGCGGCGGTGGGCGCGCTGGTCACCCTCTATCTCGCCCATCTTTGCTATGTGGTGGGTATCACCAGTACCGACATGTCGCTGACGCTCTATGCGTTCGTCGGCATGATCATGCTGATCGGCATCGTGAAGAAGAACGCCATCATGATGATCGACTTCGCCCTGGGCCGGCAGCGCGAGGACGCCAGCATAACGTCGGAGGCGGCAATCTACGAAGCCGCCATCACCCGCTTCCGCCCCATCATGATGACCACCATGGCCGCGCTGATGGGCACCCTGCCCATCGCCTTTGGCGCGGGCGCGGGCGCGGAATCGCGTCGGCCGCTGGGCCTGTGCGTGGCGGGCGGGTTGCTGCTGTCGCAGCTGCTGACCCTCTACATCACGCCGGTGATCTACACCTATCTCGACCGTTATAGCGGCCGCGCCAAGGCGGTCCGCGCCGCCGGCGGTCCCAGCACGGTACCTGCGGAGTAAAGATCAGGCCGTCTTGCGCCGGCGCCAGCCCGCCGCTTGCACCGCCAAAGTCACCGCGACCGCGGCAAGGGCGGTGGCCACCCAGCCCCATTGCGGCGCTTTTACCGCGAGCTGGTAGGTGAAAGTGTGGACCGCCACCAGCGCGAAGACCGCGTAGTTCCAGCGCTGCAGCTGTTTCCAGCCGGGGGTTCCCAGCTTGCGCAGGGCCGCATCATTGGATGTCGCCAGCAGCGCCAGAATGATCAGGGCCGCGATGAGGCCGGTGTGATTGCCCAGCCCGAACCAGTCATAGCGCAGCGGCATGACATGCTCGTCCCGCCAGTTCTCATAGACATAATAAAGCCAGGGCCGCCCGCGCAGATGCTCGAAATTGCCGATCACGGCGTGGAAAATGCTGGCCATCCCCGCCCAGATTCCCAGGTCGCGGCGCAGGTCCAGCGTTACCGCCAGCCGCGATCCGGTCAGCGATTTCCACGGCCCCACCAGCAGCGTCGCACAGACCAGCAGCAAGGCGGGATAGGCGCTGGAAAAGCTCAGCCGTGTGATCACATCCGGATAGGCGCGGGTGACATAGAGCAGGGCCGCGAGGCCGAAAGTGGCCAGGCCGATAGGCAGATGATGGCGCAGCAGACGCTGCGACAAACGGCGAGAAAGCATCTAGAGTTTCCCTAAGTTCTTTTTGTTCTTGGGCGCCCGAACGCGCCTTTATCGTCAACGATGCGAAAGCGTGCAACCCCATGGCGCAACCCCGGACCCTGCTCTTTGCGGCCATTGCCGTGACGCTGATGATCGCGGGCCTGGGACTGTGGATTTTCCTGGATCGCGACACCGCGGCAGACCCCGATAACCGAGAGCAGATCGCCGCCGGACAGAAAATCTACGCGGCAAATTGCGCCGCCTGCCACGGCGCCAAGCTGGAAGGCGAGCCGAACTGGAAGGTGCGCAAGGAGAGCGGCCGTCTGCCGGCGCCGCCCCACGACGCCAGCGGTCACACCTGGCATCATTCCGACGAACAACTGTTCGGCATCATCAAGGAGGGGCTGACGGCCTATGCGCCGGCCGGTTACGCGACCGACATGCCCGCCTTCAAGGACATTCTTTCGGACGCGGACATTCACGCCGTGCTGGCCTATATCAAAAGCAGCTGGCCGCAGGACATCAAAGACCATCACCGGCAAATATCGGCGCCGCCCGCAAGCAACTGAGCCCGCCTATTCCGCGACAATGCGCATGAACACCATGTTGCCGTGCGGGGTTGAGCCATAGCCCAGCGCGGCAGGCGCAAAGGCAAAGGCGTGCGAAGCGCCCAGCCCCAGCTTCCAGTTCTCACTGATCCGCCAGTCATGCACCAC
>JBBSKJ010000470.1:0-1832 GCA_038256475.1 Micropepsales bacterium
GCAGCTTTTCGGCCGGGCTGTAATTGCCGCGCATGCCGTTGGCCACGGTCTGGGGATCGGAATTGTTGAACAGCGCCTGCTGGGCGTTGCTGGACGGATCCAGCGTGTTGGCGGGCGGCGCGCCCGGCATCGGCGGCCGCAGATTGAAGTCGGGCGGAATCACCAGCGGCGCCTTGGTGGTGACCGCGAATTCGTCGGGCGATTTTTTCTGCAGTCCCGCCATGTCGCGCAAGGAACTGCAACCCGAAAGGACAAATCCGCACAAAGTCACGGCCAGGGCCGCGTTCAACCGTTTCATTTCAAACCTCATGGACCGTGCTCCGGCGGCGTTTCGGGCTTGACCACATCATAGATGATGGCCATGGCGCCCATGGTGATCGCCAGATCGGCTATGTTGAAAACATACCAGTCATAACCGAATCCGTAAAAGTGGAAAAAGTCCGCCACTTTCCCGTAGATCACCCGGTCCACCAGATTGTTCCCCAGCGCCCCCCCGATAATCAGGCCAAAGCCTATGGCCAGAGAGCGGGTGGTGGCCCGCCACAAAAGCCAGCTTAGAACAGCCACAGCGACCACAGACAGGCCGATCAGGATGAAACTGCCAAGCCGGCCCGAGGCGGGAAACAGGCCATAGGAAATGCCCGGGTTCCACACCATTACAAGATCAAAAAATGGCAAAACCGGGACATTCTCCCCCGGCCCCATTTGGGCGAAGCCCAGGCCATAGAGCAGCACAAGCTTGGAACCCTGGTCGGCGGCAAGCGCCAGGATGGCGGCGATCAGGCCCACCTCACGCGGCTGAAGGTTGGTCATGCCGGCACGCTGGCGGCGACCGCATCGGTGCAGCGGTTGCAAAGATGGGTTTGGGGGTGAGTCTCTTCCAGCACCATCCAGCAGCGGGCGCATTTCTCGCCCGTCGCGGCGGCGAATTTGGAGCCCGCCCCGGCAATGCCCGAAACGCCGTAGAACTCATCCAGATCAGCGGCGACTTCGACGCGGGCGCCGGAGGTAATGGCGATTTCAGCCAGGCTGACGGAATCGAACAACGCCTTGTCATTCGCATCGGTCACATAAAGGACCGGCGCGGCTTCCAGGCTGGAGCCGATATCCTTGTTGGCGCGGGCGACTTCCAAAACGCCGGTAACGACGCGGCGCAGGTCGCGGATGCGCGTCCACTTCCTGACCAGATCGGGATTGGCCCATGCCTTGGGCGCGGGCAGAAAATCGTTCAGGTGAACGCTTTCGCTCATGCCAAAGCGCAGGGTCCAGGCTTCCTCCATGGTGAAGCACAGGATCGGCGCAAACCAGGTGACAATACGGCGGAAGATTTCGTCGGTGACGGTGCGGGTGCTGCGGCGACGCACGCTACCCTTCGGATCGCAATAAAGCGCATCCTTGCGGATGTCGAAATAGAAGGCCGACAGGTCGTTGGTGCAGAAGTTGAACAAAGTGGAATTCACCAGCCCGAAATCGAACGTCTCATAGGCCCGGCGAACAGTGGCATCGAGTTCGGCCAGCCGCGCCAGCATGAAGCGCTCCAGCTCCGGCATCTGGGAATGGTCGATGCGCTCACTTTCATCAAATCCGGACAGGTTGGCGAGCATGAAGCGGATGGTGTTGCGAAGGCGGCGATAGGCCTCGACATTGGCCTTGATGATGTCGTCGCCGATGCGAAGGTCTTCGGTGAAATCGGAATTGGCGGCCCACAGGCGCAGGATTTCCGCGCCGTTCTTTTCCGCGATCACCTTCGGCGCCAGGGTGTTGCCCAGGCTCTTGGACATTTTGCGGCCATCCTTGTCGAGGACGAAGCCGTGAGTCAGAACGCCCTTGTA
>JBBSKJ010000471.1:0-1826 GCA_038256475.1 Micropepsales bacterium
CCCGCCTATGCCCGCAACCTGCGGCGCGAGGCGCAAGCGGCCGGAATCGATCCCCAACGCCTGATCTTCGCCGCACCAGTATCCTCGGCCCAGCATCTGGCGCGGCTGAAGCTGGCCGGCCTGTCGCTGGACAACCTGCCCTACAATGCCCACACCACGGCGGCCGATGTGCTGTGGGCGGGCGTACCGATCATCACCTGCCCCGGCACCACCTGGCCGGGCCGCGTCGCCGCCAGCCTGCTCAAGGCGATAGGGCTGGACGAACTGATCTGCGAAACCGGCGCCGACTATGAAGCCCTGGCGGTTACGCTGGCGCGCAGTCCCGCGCAGTTGAAAGCCATCAAGGACAGGCTGGCGAATAACCGCCTCACCACGCCGCTGTTCGACACCGCCCGCTTCGCCCGTCACATGGAAGCGGCATACACGCAGATGATGTTGCGCCATCAGCGCGGCGAAGCGCCCGATCATTTCGCCGTTCCCGTCACCGGATAAACTGGTCGACGTAATCGGCGCCCAACCCGACCTTGGTGTAGTGGGCGCGGCACAGGTCGATCTTGGTGAAGACGTCCTCATAACCCAGCACGGCGCCGTCGGGATCGACATAGAGCATCACGCCATTGACCTGGAACATGGTGATCATCTCTTCCACACCCTCGTCCACCACCAGCGTGTGGGTCTCGCCCGGCGCTTCATAGACATAGCCGCCTTCGCGCGCTTCCCAGTCATGCTCCAGATAGCGCCAGCGGCCCTTCAGGACATAGCCATGCACCGGCTGGGGATGGCGGTGGCGCGACAGCACGCCGGACTTGCGCACCTTGAGCAAGTTCATCCAGTAGCCGCGCGAGGCGCACAGGCACAAAGGCCGGAACCAGACATTCTGCGCCTGCGGCACCCAGACACGATCATCCTCGGGGATCACCGACGGAATGATCAGCTCCGGCGGCGACTCCTTGGGCTGGGGATGACGATACGGAATGCGCGAATTGTCCTGGGCCATGCGGGTCTCTTTTTACTTGGCGATGTAGCCGCCATCCACGGGGAGAACTGTGCCGGTGATGAAGCCGGCGCCTTGCGAACACAAGAACACCACCGCCCCGCCAATGTCTTCGGGCTTGCCCCAGCGCCCGAACGGGGTGCGGGCGATGATGGCGTCGGAGCGGCTCGGGTCGGCCTGCGCTGCCTTGGTGAGGTCGGTCTCGATCCAGCCGGGCGCGATGGCATTGACGCGAATGGCGGGCGCCCAGGCCACCGCCAGCGCCTTGGTCAACTGCACCACCCCGCCTTTTGAAGCGGTGTAGGCAGGCGTCAGCGGCCCACCGAAAAAGGACCAGAGCGATGCGGTGTTGACGATCGCGCCGCCCTGCTTTTCCAGAAGCGGCCTGGCCGCAACGCACATGCGCATGGTGCCGGTGAGATTGACGTCGATGACTTTCTGAAAGCCTTGAATCGTGAATTCCTTGCCTTCGCGCAAGATGGTGCCGGCACAATTGACCAGCGCATCCAGCCGCGCGAAGGCAGCCATCGCGCGTGCGACCTCGCTATCGCTGGTGACGTCCAGGGTGACGGCTTTGAGATCGGCGTGCTGCGGGACCGCTGCCACTTCCTCGGGCGTGAGCCCGGTGACAGTCACACCATAGCCGGCGGCCAGCATGGCCTGGGCAATGCCCCAGCCGATGCCCCTTGCTCCGCCCGTGATCAGGACCTGCTTCATGGCAGGCACTGTAAGACACTGATTTCAGGGGGGAAAGTGGTGGGTGATGTAGGGATCGAACCTACGACAAGCTGATTAAGAGTCAGCTGCTCTACCAACTGAGCTAATCACCCAC
>JBBSKJ010000472.1:0-1803 GCA_038256475.1 Micropepsales bacterium
CTCGGCCTATAGTTCCGCCATGAACCAGCTCAATCCCGGCGAGTTTGCCAGCGTGGAAGGCGCCATCCGCGCCGCCACCGACGCGATCCTCGCCCAGCAGAAGCCGGACGGGCACTGGGTCTATGAGCTGGAGGCCGACGCCACCATTCCGGCCGAATATGTCCTGCTGGTGCATTACCTGGCCGAGACGCCGAACCTGGAACTGGAAAAGAAGATCGGCGTCTATCTGCGCCGCATCCAGGGCGCGCATGGCGGCTGGCCGCTCTATCACGAAGGCGGTTTCGATATCAGCGCCACGGTGAAGGCCTACTTCGCCCTCAAGATGATTGGCGACGATATTGATGCGCCGCATATGCTGCGGGC
Source organism: Micropepsales bacterium (assembly GCA_038256475.1). Classification (GTDB taxonomy): domain Bacteria; phylum Pseudomonadota; class Alphaproteobacteria; order Micropepsales; family Micropepsaceae; genus Rhizomicrobium. Next base: position 364 of record JBBSKJ010000472.1, read on the forward strand.
CCGCGAGGCGATCCGGGCTCGCGGCGGCGCCATCAAGGCCAATGTCTTCACCCGCATTCTCCTGGCGCTGTATGGCCAGACCAGCTGGGCCAATGTCCCGACCGTGCCGGTGGAACTGATTTTGCTGCCGCGCTGGTTTCCGGTGCACCTGTCCAAGATGAGCTATTGGGCGCGCACCGTGATCGTGCCGCTGCTGGTGCTGGCCGCCAGACAGCCGTTGGCGCGCAACCCGCGCGGCATCGATATCCCCGAACTGTTCGTGGACGGTGTGCCCGCCGCCTCACCGCGCGCCCCGCATCAGAGCGCCGGCTGGTCCTTCTTCTTCAATGCCCTCGACCGGGTGCTGAAGATCGTGCCCTGGCCCCAGGGGCTGCGCGCACGCGCAATCGAAAAATGCCGCGTCTGGACCACCGAACGCCTGAACGGCGAAGACGGGCTGGGCGCGATCTATCCCGCCATGGCCAACAGCGTGATGATGTATGACGTGCTGGGTTACCCCGAAAGCCATCCAGACCGCGCCATCGCGCGGCGGTCGGTTGAGAAGCTGCTGGTGATCAAGGATGACGAAGCCTATTGCCAGCCCTGTGTCTCGCCGGTGTGGGATACGGCGCTGGTCGCCCATGCCTTGCTGGAAACAAATGATGCCCGCGCGCTGGACGCGGTGACGCGTGGCCTGAACTGGCTGAAGCCCTTGCAGGTGCTGGACGTGAAAGGCGATTGGGCCGAGGAAAAGCCCGATGTGCGCCCCGGCGGCTGGGCCTTCCAGTACCGCAACGATCACTATCCTGACCTGGACGATACCGCCGTGGTGGTGATGGCGATGGACCGTGCAGCCACGCGCGCCGAACACAAGGACGGCATCGCGCGCGGCGCGGAATGGGTGGAAGGGCTGCAAAGCCGCGCTGGCGGCTGGGGCGCCTTCGATGCCGACAATTCCTATTACTACCTTAACAACATTCCCTTCGCCGATCACGGCGCGCTGCTCGACCCGCCGACGGAAGATGTGTCGGGCCGCTGCGTCGGCATGCTGGCGCAATTGGGCGCGAAGCCCGACGATCCCAAGCTGAAGGCCGGCATCGAGTATCTGGTTCGGACCCAGCGCGACGATGGCAGCTGGTGGGGCCGCTGGGGGGTCAATTATATCTACGGCACCTGGTCGGCGCTGGCGGGATTGAACGGCGCGGGGCTGGGCCCCGATCATCCCGCCATGAAGAAGGGTGCGGACTGGCTGACCGCGATCCAGAATCCCGATGGCGGCTGGGGCGAAAATTGCGACAGCTACAAGCTGGATTATCGTGGCTATGAGCCTGCGCCCTCGACCGCATCACAGACCGCCTGGGCGCTGCTGGGCTTGATGGCGGCGGGTCAGGTGGATCATCCGGCGGTAGCGCGCGGCGTCGCGTATCTGAAAGCCACCCAGCAGGGCGATGGCTTGTGGAC
>JBBSKJ010000473.1:0-1783 GCA_038256475.1 Micropepsales bacterium
AGATCGTGGCGGTGACGGTGCGCCTGCTGGAAGCCGCGGGCGAAGACGAAGCTGCCTATGCGCTTGCCGCCGAACGGGCAAAGCGCGACCCCAGCTTGCATGTGCTGGCGGCGCGGGCGGCGCTCAGGCTTGACCCGCAGGCCGCCGACCGCCATCTGGCATCGGCGCCGCGTGACGGATCGCCGGCGCGCGCCAAGGCCGAAATCGAAGTCGATCTGGCGCTGGGGCGCAGCGAACAGGCGGTGCGGCGCGGCGAAGCGCTTCGTGCCGCCCGCCCGAACGACCAGCACGCATGTGCACTGCTGGCCACCGCCTATCGGCTGGCGGGCGATGATCGCTACGCTGCGCTGTATGATTATGACCGGCTGGTCAAAACCTATCGCATCGAGCCACCGCAAGGTTGGAGCAGCGTCGAAGGCTATCTTTCCGATCTCGGTCAGGCGCTGGACCACATCCATGGTCCGCTCACCCATCCGGTGGGCCAGTCGCTGCGCCATGGCAGCCAGACCATGCGCGCCTTGGCGGATTATCCCGATCCGCCGATCCGCGCCCTGTTCGGTGCACTCGATGCACCGATCCGCCGCCACATCACGGCCATCGGCGCGGACGGCACTTACAGAATCGCCAGCGCCTGGTCGGTGCGGCTGAACAGCGGCGGTTTTCACCTCAACCACGTTCATCCCGAAGGCTGGCTGTCATCGGCCTTTTATGTGCGCACGCCGCGTGACATGCCGGGCACCGAAGGCTGGCTGAAATTCGGCGAGCCGGGGCCGCCGACCTCACCCAAGCTGGAGGTCGATCATCTGGTCCGGCCTGAAGCCGGCATGCTGGTGCTGTTTCCGTCCTACATGTGGCACGGCACCGTGCCCTTTGCGTCGGACGACAAGCGGCTGTCCTGCGCCTTCGATATTGTGCGCGCCTAAAGCCCCATGATGGTTTTCAATTGGGCGGCGGTGTGAAGACCGTTCGCCGGTCCGCGCAGTTCAAACTTCGCCGAACCCCTCAGCCCGCCCGTCACCGGTACGGGGTCGAAGCCGATGTCGGCAACCAGCCGCACGCCAATCGCCAGCGTCGCCGCATCGCTGGCGGCAACCGGAATGCCCATCTTGGGCGCGGGCCTGCCCGCCTCGCGCGCGAAGTTAGCGTAATTGGAGGTGTTGAAGGCGCGGATGATGCGCGACCCCGGCAGGAATTCGGCCACCATCTCCCCAGTGCTGGGCTTGGTCAGCGCAACCTTCGCCAACTCGCCGTCGCGCGTGGGATTGGGATTGGTGGGATCGATCACGATCTTGCCCTTGAGCGCGGCGCCATACTGTTTGGCGACGGCAGGCCAGGCGCCAAAGGGAATGCCCATCACGATCACATCGGATGCGGCGATGGCCTCCGCACCGCTGACCGCGCGCGTGCCCGGCACCCGCGCGGCCTGGGCTTTCGCGGCGGCATCATCGCGGTCCGAGAACATCACCGTGTGCCCGGCCTTGGCGAACAGTTCGCCAATCGTCCCGCCGATATTGCCCGACCCGATCACGCCGATTTTCATCGGCTGGCCGGTCTTGGGGATGGGATGGGCCACCGGCACTTCGATAAAGGGCCGGGCGGGAATCTCCTGCGCAAAAGCGGGCGCGGCGAACATCGTCGCAGCCAACAAGATCACGACATGACGGCGATGAAGCTGTGCGGACATGAGCTTTTCCTCCGAGGGAAGGCCACAAGGCTACTCTGGTGCCGGAACCGCTGCAATCACGCCAGATGCGTGATTCGCCGATACGACAAAGCCTCAGCG
>JBBSKJ010000474.1:0-1782 GCA_038256475.1 Micropepsales bacterium
GAGCTGCTTGCCGCCCTGCTCGCTCATCTCCACCGTGCCGTCCAGCATGATCAGCCGCGTGCCCGCCGGGGTCTGGGCCAGAATGCCCTTTTCCGCCAGATAGGTGATGGGGCGCTGCCTGTCGCGATTGTCATGCACCAATATGCCCTTGATGTCGCCACTGCCGCCAAGTTCGCGAATGAAGACAGTCAGTCCCTGCGCCGGCGTGTTGAAATCGCCTTCGTTCAGAAGCGCGCCCGCCATGTCGGCGCGAATGTCCATGACCTTGTCGCCCAGTGCCCGCTGGCCCGCCGGCATCAGCCACAGCGCGCACAGATAGGTCACCGCCATCACGATCGCCGCCGCCGCCAGCACCGGCATCGCCAGCTGGCGCAGCGAGAAGCCTGCCGACGCCATCGCCACCAGCTCGCTTTCGCCCGACAGGCGTTGCAGCGTGAACAAAACGGCGAAGAAGAAGGCGATGGGTACGATGATCAGCAGCAACGTCGGCAGCAGCAAGAGGATCAGGTAGAGGAAGGTGGGGGCCGACTGGCCGCGATTGATCACCAGGTTGAGCAGCGGCATGATATTCACCAGCCACACCACGCTGGTCAGCAGGAAGGTCAGCATCGCCACCGGGCCCAGCAGCTGGCCCAGGACATAGAGGGACAGGCGCGGCGGGCGCAGGGCGCCTGCCAGCCTTCCGGGCGCTTTGGGACGCACGCTTCCCATGGCCTTTTGCACCCTTCTTGGAGGTCGGCGTGGATTCGACCTAAACTAGCACCAGAGTTCAGCTTTTCGCCAATTCCCCCCGCCCGTTTCGGAGATATAGCATGCAGATTTCCTTTGTTGCGCCATCGAATATCGCCGCAGGCGCCTGGGTGGTGGGGGCCACCGATGGGGCGGTCCTGTTGCCGGCGGCGGCGCGCGCCGACAAGGCGTCCGGCGGCGCCCTGACCCGGGCCCTGAAAAGCTCCCGTTTCACCGGCAAGGCCGGCCAGATGCTGGAAGTGCTGGCGCCCGCCGGCATGACAGTATCACGGCTGCTGCTGGTGGGTTTGGGCAAGCCCGAAAATGTGGACGAGAAGGGGCTGGAAACCCTGGGCGCACAGATCGTGGCGCGGCTTTATGCCGGCGGGGAAACAGCCGCCAGCCTGGAGATCGAGGTGCCCTCCATTCCAGGAAAGGGGGCCGTGAAGGTAAAAAAGGCCGAGGCGGCGGCGCATCTGGTGTTCGGGGCGCGGCTGAGAAGCTATGCCTTCGACAAGTACCGCACCCGCAATCTTGATGAATATGTGAAGAAGCTGACGACCTTGCGCATCGTCACAGCGGATACTGTGGCGGCGAAGAAGGCCTTTGCCGGTCTGTCGGCGGTGGCGGACGGAATTTTCCTGGCGCGCGATCTGGTGAACGAGCCGCCGAACATCCTTTATCCCGAAGAATTCGCCCGCCGCGCCAAGACGCTGTTGTCCAAGCTGGGCGTGAAAATCGAAATCCTGGGCGAAGCCGAGATGAAGAAGCAGGGCTTTGGCGCCCTGCTGGGCGTTGGGAAGGGCTCGCAGCGCGAATCCCAGCTTGTGGTGATGCAGTGGAATGGCGGCAAGAAGTCCGCCCGCCCCATCGCCTTTGTCGGCAAAGGCGTGTGTTTCGATTCCGGCGGCCTGTCGCTCAAGCCGGGGGGCGGCATGATGGGGATGAAGGGCGACATGGCGGGCGCCGCCAGCGTCACCGGGACCATGCTGGCGCTGGCCTCGCGCAAGGCCAGGGTCAATGCCGTGGGCGTAATCGGGCTGGTGGAGAACA
>JBBSKJ010000475.1:0-1779 GCA_038256475.1 Micropepsales bacterium
GGTTTCCCCATACGCCGCTGAACTTGTAGATCAGAGGCTTGGTGGTGTGGGAATGGTTGGCCACCAGCGCGATCGAAAAATCGGAAATGACAAAGGCATAGGTCAGGACGCCGAACGCCAGCGCCGTGAACACCAGCATCCCCATGGCCGCACCATTGGCGATGCTGCGGGCCGCCGCCTGATCCGCGCGCGCGCCCAGCAGGCCGGACGCCGCCATCACCAGCGACAGAGCCAGCGCGAAGCAGACCGCGAGCTGGCCCAGTTCGCCGGTCATACGCCGCTTTCCTTCCAGCGGCCGCTGCGCTTGAGCGAATCCACCACTTCGGGCGGCATGTCTTTTTCGTCGTGCTTGGCCAGCACTTCATTGGCGATGAAGGTGCCGGTCTCGTTCAGCGCGCCGGTGGTCACCACGCCCTGGCCTTCACGAAACAGGGCGGGCAGCACGCCCGAGAAGGTCACCGGCACGGTGCTCTTGCCGTCGGTGATCGAGAAACGCACATCCGCGCCCTTGCCGTGCGCCACGCTGCCCTGCTGCACCAGCCCGCCCAGGCGGATCGAAACGCCAGGCTGGATCTTGTGTTCCGCGATATCGGTGGGGCTGCGGAAATACATGGTGTTCTGGCCCAGGCCATAGACCACGATGACGGCCAGCACCGCGCCCACCGCGACCAGCGCGGCGGCGAAAGCAAGACGGCGCTTCTTCTTGGCTGTCATCTAATGGTGTCCGCCGCTGTGCAGGATCTGGTCGCCAATGCCGGTATCATAGTCCAGGCCCTCGGGCGTCAAGGCGATCTGATGGGGCCATTCGCACTTGGCCAGCCCCTTGCGGGCCAGCGCGTTCCACACATTCTCATTTTCCAGGCCGGTGGCGTCGCTGCCCCGCACCGTGGCATCGCCCAGATGAAAATGGTCGCCATGGGCATGGGGGAACTGGGTGATGGCGGTATCGCCGTCCGGGGTCTGGGCGGCCGCGCCGGGAATCCGCGCAATCGCCTGCAGCAGGGTCAGGGTGCGCAGTTGCAGCGGGTTCAGCTTTGAGGGATTGATCTTCGGCGCCATGGAACCTTCGGTAATTGAATGCGGCAGGACCTTAACAGCCCGGCCGCTTCGCTAGCAAAGACCAGTTTGACGCGCGTTAGCGATGACGGCCGCGCCCACCATGTCCCCAGCCGCCGCGATAACCGCGATGACCGCCCCAGCCGCCGCGATATCCGCTGCCGAAGCCGAAGCCCAGCGAAAGGCTGGAGCCGTAATAGGGCGTGTAATATCCCGGGGGCGGATAGTAGGGACGATAATAGGGCGGCGGAGGCGGCGGCGGGCCATAAGCATAGGCGGGGGCATAGTCCGGGCCGTAACCGCGATCATAACGATCACCGTAACGGTCGTCATAATTGTAGGCGGAGCGCGGACCGCTGTCGGCCTGCTGCATGCAGGCATAGTAGGCGGCCGAATAATCCGCTTCCACGTCGCGCGACGCACGGCGGGCATTGTCCGCACCGACCGCGGTGCCGGCGAGCAAGCCCGCGCCCGCGCCGATGGCGGCGCCCATGCCGGCATCACCGCTGGCGCCGCCGCTGATGGCGCCCAGCGCGGCGCCGACCAACGTGCCGCCGATGCAGCCGCTCGCCTGTTCATCGCGCGCCGCGTCGCGCGGCGTGGTGTAGCCGGTGCGTGCCGCCGCATCGCGGCGGCAGAAGATATCGCGGTCGCGCTGCTGTGCGGCGGTCGCCTGGGCCTGCGGATTGGCCTGGCGTTCGGAAACCGGCGGGTTGTAGCCAC
>JBBSKJ010000476.1:0-1765 GCA_038256475.1 Micropepsales bacterium
CCGATGCTGATGGCCAGCCTGATGCTGTCGGCCGGCTATGTGCTGGCCTCGATGGCCGGCAGCCTGCTGGTCTTCGCGCTGGCGCAGGGGGTGCTGGTGGGCGCGCTGGGGTCGTCCGCCACCTTCGGGCCGCTGATGGCGGATGCCTCGTTGTGGTTCATGCGGCGACGCGGCATCGCGGTGGCTCTGGCGGCATCCGGCAATTACCTGGCCGGCGTGGTCTGGCCGCCGCTGTTGCAGGCGCTGATCGCCGGGCATGGCTGGCGGCGGGCGCATCTGATGGTCGGTCTGTCGCTGCTGGTGACCATGCTGCCGCTGGCGCTGCTGCTGCGCCGGCGCGCGCCGATCGCCCGGGTGGTGGTGCCGCTGGCCGGCGCGCCGCCACCGAGCACGACGCGGCCGCTGGGGATGGCGCCGAACACCCTGACGGCGGTGCTGTTCGCGGCCGGCCTCGGTTGCTGCGTCGCGATGGCGATGCCGCAGGTGCATATCGTCGCCTATTGCGCCGACCTCGGCTACGGCGTGTCGCGGGGGACGGAGATGCTGTCGCTGATGCTGGCCTGCGGCATCGTGTCCCGCCTGGCATCGGGGCTGATCGTGGACCGCATCGGCGGCTTGGCGACGCTGCTGCTGGGGTCGGTGCTGCAGGCGGTGGCGCTGGCCTTCTATCTGTTCTTCGACAGCCTGGTGTCGCTGTACCTGATCTCCGCCCTGTTCGGGCTGTTCCAGGGCGGCATCGTGCCGAGCTATGCGGTGATCGTGCGGGAATATTTCCCGCCGCGGCAGGCCGGCACGCGGGTTGGCATCGTGCTGATGGCGACACTGCTAGGCATGGCGATAGGTGGCTGGCTATCCGGCCTGATCTTCGACCTGACCGGCAGCTACGCGGTGGCCTTCCTGAACGGCATGGTCTGGAACGCCGCGAATGTGGTGATCGTCGCGACGCTGCTGATGCGCGCCAGGGCGCGGCGATAAGGTTGGGGAAGAAAACATTTCCTCCCCAAACCCCACCTTTGTTTTTCGGCAATTGGTACTGGCCACGCAACCGGCACCAATTCCCGAAAATAGATGAGGGGCTCGGGGAGAATACTTTCTCCCCGCCCTTGCTACTTCCCCCGTCCAGATTCCCTCCGGCGCCCCCGGAAAGCGGTTTGGCGCCAGCCCGCCCCGGCGCCCGTGCAGCGCCGCCCGCATCGGCGCCAGCCCAGCGCCCCGCGCGGAGACGGCGCTGCCGGCGCTGATCCGCAAGGGCCAGAGTGGGCTCATCGTGCCGCGCCTTTGGGCGCCAGGGCACAGGCCAGCAGGAACGCGCTGGCGACGCCGGCGGAGACGGTCAGGCCGATACCATGCAGCACGGGGGTTTCACTCAGCGCCAGCAATCCGAAAGTCAGCAAGGTCGAGACGGCACAATTCAACACGGCTCCCGCTGCATTCTGGTCCAGGGCATCGCCAGGGAGATGGCGTGCGGCCAGGAAAAGGGAATAGTCGATGGCAAGCCCGGCGAGCAACAGCAGCGCCGCCATGTGGAACAGGCTGATCGCCTCCCCGGCCAGCGCCAGCACGGCGAGCGCCACCAGCACGGCGCCGGCGATCGGCATGGCAACGCCGACGGCGCGTTTCGGGCCGCCGAGGCCCAGCGTCAGCAGGCCCAGCACCAGCACGAAGCCGCCCAGCGCCCAGCCCATCGTGGCGCGGCCATAAGTTTCCAGCAGGCGCTCCATTTCCAGCTTTACGTCGAGGAACAGCACGCCGGGCAAACGCAGCG
>JBBSKJ010000477.1:0-1755 GCA_038256475.1 Micropepsales bacterium
GGCGGCGTGCCGGTCCACAGGTTGATGTTTTCCTGGGGGTCGCTGGGCAGCACGCCATCGCCGGCTACCAGCGTATCGCTCCAGTCCGGCTTTGCCACGGTGGCGGCCAATCCCAGTCCCAGCACGGTGCGGCGATCCATTTCCGAGCTCCCTTCGTTGCGGGACAGATCACACTCTTTCCCTTTTTCGGGCAAGGCGTATTGTGCGCGCCATGATCAAGCACGCTCTCATTCTGTTGGCCCTGTTTCTCGCATCGCCCGCCATCGCGCAGGAGGCGCCGGTCTATGGCGCGCGGCTGGAAGGATTCGACTATCCGCATCCGGTGCAGATCTTCCGCTTCACCAGCCAGAAGACGGCCATGGAAATGGCTTATATGGACGTGAAGCCGGCCAAGGCGAACGGACGCTCCGTGGTGCTGCTGCATGGCAAGAATTTCTGCGCCGCCACCTGGGAAGGCACGATTCAAGCGCTGACCGGCGCGGGCTACCGCGTTATCGCGCCTGACCAAGTGGGTTTCTGCAAATCCACCAAACCGGCGCATTACCAATATTCGTTCGAGCAGTTGGCGGCGAATACCAAGGCGTTGCTGGACTCGCTGGGCATTTCCCGCGTCACCATCCTGGGCCATTCCATGGGCGGCATGTTGGCGACACGCTTCGCCCTCACCTTCCCGCAAATGACGGAGCAGCTGGTATCGGTGAATCCGCTGGGGCTGGAAGATGGCCGCGCCAAGGGCGTGCCATGGAGCAGCGTGGATGACAGTTACAAGGGCGCGCTGAACACCACCGCCGACAGTGCGCGGGAGTATCAGCGCACTGTCTATTACGCCGGCATCTGGAAGCCGGAATATGAGAAATGGGTGCAGATGCAGGTGGGCATGTATCGCGGCGCGGGAAAAGAGATCATGGCCTGGAACAGCGCCCTGACTTCCGAGATGATTTTCACCCAGCCGGTGATCTATGAACTGGAACGCCTGAAGATGCCGGTGCTGTTTTTGATCGGCGACAAAGACACAACAGGCCGCAGCAACCGCGCACCCAAGGAGGTGCAGGCGACGCTGGGCAACTTCCCGGCCATGAGCGAAGCGGCCAAGGCGCGTATTCCGACCGCCAAGCTGGTGCGTTTCCCCGATATGGGGCATTCACCGCAGATTCAGGACCCGGCGCGGTTTCATGCGGCGTTGTTGAACGGCCTCGCTAACCCGTAAAGCCGTGACTTGCGGCCCAGGTCAGGAACAGGCTGGGCCAGGCGGCGGCGGGCTTGCCGATGGTCCAGTGCAGGCTGAAGCCATGGCCGCCGTCCTGGAAGACATGCAGCTGGGACGGGACGCGTCCCACCTGCAGCGCTTCGTAAAAGGCGATGCCGTTGTCGAAGGGCAGCACGATCTCGTCATCGGCGGGCAGTGCGATGAAGGACGGCGCGGTATCCGCCGTGACCTGCTTTTCCAGCGAATAGCGCGCCACCGCCTCGGCGGAAGGGTTCTCGCCCAGCAGCTTGTCGCGCGAACCTTGATGGGCGCCGTCGCCCATGGTGATGACGGGATACATATGGACCGCAACCAGCGGCCTGGCGCCCAGCGCATCGGCTGCGTCCATGGGCGGATAAGTCTGGTCGGCATGGCGGATGGCCAGCATGGCGGAAAGATGCCCGCCGGCGGAAAAGCCGATGACCGCCAGCTTTGCCGGATCGACGCCGTAGGACGCGGCATTGTAGCGGATCAGCCGCATGGCGCGCTGGGCGTCCTGCAGCGGCACC
>JBBSKJ010000478.1:0-1731 GCA_038256475.1 Micropepsales bacterium
CAGCGGAGATGCAACGGCGCAATCCAGAGGCGGACATAGTGACAGTCCCCGGCGTCGGCCATGCGCCGGTTTTGGACGAGCCAGCCTCCATCGCGGCGATCAACCGTTTGCTGGTCAAAATAGCTTGAGAAGCACGCCATGAGCCCACCGCATATTCTGCATCTGCATTCGACCTTTGCCGCGGGCGGCAAGGAATTGCGGAGCGTTCGGCTGATCAATGCCTGGGGAAAGGAAGTGCGCCATTCGATTGTTTCGGGAGTGCCGGGGCAGTTGGAGGCGGGGGCGTTAATTAAAGTAAGTTCGCCCGTATCGTATGTAGCAAACTTTCCGCCGCTCTCCGGCCGGCCGACACCGGGTAGGCTGCAGACGCTGGCCAAAGCGATGCGCGGGTACGATCTGATCCTGACCTATAATTGGGGCGCGATCGATGCCGTGATGGCGCATACGCTGTTCGGCCAGGCACTGGGCCTGCCGCCGCTGATCCATCATGAAGACGGTTTCAACGAAGACGAAGCCAAGCGGCTGAAAACAAGCAGAAACTGGTACCGAAAAATCGCTCTGGGCCGCGCCGCCGGGCTGGTCGTGCCGTCCGAGACGCTGGAAGAAATCGCCCTGGTCCAATGGGCGCAGCCGATGGGCCGGGTGAAACATATTCCCAACGGCATCCCGACTGCCCGCTTCGCCAAACCGCCGCGCCCCGATGCCCTGCGCGGGGTCATCAAGCGGAAGGACGAATTCTGGGTCGGGAGCTTGGCCGGCTTAAGAAAAATCAAGAACTTGCCACGCCTAGTTAAGGCTTTTTCTAGCCTACCAGAGCATTGGCAACTGGTGATTGTCGGCGAGGGACCGGAAGAAGACGCCATTCGCGCGCAAGCCGAGGAGCTGAACATCGGCCACCGGCTTCATCTGCCCGGATTCGTCGCCGAACCTGCGAAATATATCGGATTGTTCGACATTTTCGCATTGTCTTCCGACAGCGAACAATTCCCTATTTCCGTGGTCGAGGCGATGGCCGCCGGGGTCCCGGTGGCAGCCCCGGCGGTGGGCGATATTGCCGGGATGGTCTCGGACCCCAACGGTCCGTTCATTTCCAAAGCCGGGGATGCGGCAGGCCTTGCCGAGACGCTTGGTGAACTGGCGGAGAATGCGTCGCTGCGCGCCGAACTGGGCGGAGCAAACCGTGCAAAGGCAACGGCCGAATTCGACGAACAGAAGATGATTGAGGCGTATCGGCGGCTCTATGCGTCGGCCATGGGGCGCGAGACCCTAGGATAGGCCGCATCTGGCGACACTGCAACAAAGGGCGCACCATGGGAGCCGCGGCGCCAGGCGCGTCCTGCCCTGTGATAACTCGTGACGCTTAATTGACCGTTCACGCAGCGGGGGACATGCTGGCAATCATCAATTGCATCGTCGCGATCATCGGCTAAAGACCATGGCCGTGAATTCTTCCGCCTGCTTAACCATCATTCCGAGAGAGCCGCGTGCGGCCGCGAGACCAGAAAATTGGCCCTGACCCCCAAAAATAGCAGCAAAAGCCTGGCTGAAACTTCTGCCGATAAACGGGCGAGGCAGGAAGCTGCTGCGGAAGATATACTGCTGCGCGAAGTGGACGAAGCGGTCCGCAAAGATCAGATGGAAGGTTTCGCCACCCAATATGGCAAGCCGGTGTTGGCGGCCATTGTTTTGGCGCTGGCAGGATTGGCGGGATATTTATACTGGGACCATCAG
>JBBSKJ010000479.1:0-1721 GCA_038256475.1 Micropepsales bacterium
AGCCCATGAAGACGGCTTACGCCAGCGAAGACGAGATCATCAGCCTGGGGACGCGCTTTGCCGCCCGCACCCTGCCGCGCGCCGAATGGACCCATGCCGGGCACATGGCCGCCGCGCTGTGGGTGATGCGCTATCGCCCCGACCTGGACGCGAGTGCCGACATGCCGGCCATGATCCGGGCCCATAACGAGGCGGTGGGGACGGTGAATGACGATAATGGCGGCTACCACGAAACCATCACCCTGGCCTCGATCCGGGCGCTGAAGGGCGTGCTGGACGCCAACCCGGCCGATATGCCGCTCTACCAGATCGTCAACGCCCTGATGGGGTCCAGCATGGGCAATCCCAACTGGCTGCTGGAATACTGGTCGGTGGAGCGGCTGATGTCGGTGGAAGCGCGGCGGGCATGGCGCGATCCCGACCTGAAGCCGTTGCCGTTCTAAGGTGAAAGTCTGGTCCGAATCCCCTAGGATTTCTTCATGCAGCAATATCTCGACCTGCTGAGACTTGTCCGCGATACCGGCGTGGAAAAACACGACCGCACCGGCACCGGCACGCGTTCGATCTTCGGCCATCAGATACGCTTCGACCTGGCGGATGGCTTCCCGCTGGTCACCACCAAGAAGGTGCATCTCAAATCCATCATCTATGAGCTGCTGTGGTTTTTGCGCGGCGAAACCAATGTCCATTGGCTGCAGGAACATGGCGTCACCATCTGGGACGAATGGGCCGATGCCAATGGCGAGCTCGGCCCGGTCTATGGCTATCAGTGGCGCAGCTGGCCGTCGCAAAGCGACGGCACCATCGACCAGATTTCCAATCTTGTGCGCGACATCAAGGCCAATCCGGATTCTCGCCGCCTGATCGTCACCGCCTGGAATCCGGCGGACGTGCCGCGCATGGCGTTGCCGCCCTGTCACTGCCTGTTCCAGTTCTATGTCGCGGACGGGAAACTCTCCTGCCAGCTTTACCAGCGTTCGGCGGATATCTTCCTGGGCGTGCCGTTCAACATCGCCAGCTACGCGCTGCTCACCATGATGGTGGCGCAGGTCACGGGGCTGAAACCCGGAACCTTCGTGCACAGTTTCGGCGATGCCCACCTCTACCTGAACCATCTGGAACAGGCGGACGCCCAGTTGGCCCGCCAGCCCTATCCGCTGCCCATTATGAAGCTGAACCCGGCGGTGAAGGATATTTTCGCCTTCCAGTACGGCGATTTCACGCTGGAGAACTACCAGGCCCATGCCGGCATCAAGGCCCCGATCGCGGTCTGAGATGCCGCCAAAGCGCCGTTTTTATGGGGTGAATTGACAAATGGCGGGCGCGTTTTAAAAGACCGCCCAACAGGGAGATATTCATGGCGACGGCTGACGTACAGGGCAAAGACGAAACCAAGCTGGCCAATGGCGGCGGCGCGTTCCCTTTCTGGGTCTCGGTCGCCATCGTCTATGGCGTGATCCAGCTCTTCTCCTAAGCTCATTCAGACATGAAAAAAGCGCCGGAAGTTTCCTTCCGGCGCTTTTTCTTTGCCCACTTGTCATGGCCCGCGAATGCGGGCCACCCAGGTGAAGCACTTTCGATCTCGCCGCGCAGACGCGCGGCGGCTGGGTGGCCCGGACAGGCCGGGCCATGACAGTCGCGCTATTTCGGCAGCGCGAACACCCGCAAACTGTCGCCGCCGCCGGGGCTGTTCAGGTACGAACCTCCTGTCGCCACCACCG
>JBBSKJ010000480.1:0-1704 GCA_038256475.1 Micropepsales bacterium
CGTCGTAGTTCTGATCTGTTGCGGCCTGCACCGCAGCCGCGCCGTTCACCGCGATGTCCACTTCATAGCCCGCGGCGGAGAGGATGGCGACCGGCTTGTCGCGCCAGGGCGCGCCTTTGGTGCGGCTGACCCAGTCGAGCGCGTTCTTCAGCACGCCCGACAGGTTCTTGTTGTATTCGGGCGTAGAGATCACCACCGCATCGGCGGCGGCGATCTGGCCGGCAAGCGTCTGCACCTCGGGCGGGATGCCTGCCGCCTCGAGATCGCCGTCGTAGAGCGGCAGGCGCAGGTTGCCGTCGATGAAGGTGCAATCGCCAAAAGCGCGCACAGAGTCGAGCATCAGGAGGCGGTTTGTCGAGGCGGCGCGCAGCGCGCCGCAGAGTCCGAGCAGGGTAGGTGTCATGGCATTCCTTGGGCAAACAGCGAGAGGGCAAAGGGCGCGACAAGCGCCGTCGCAATGGCATTTAGCGCCATGCCGAGCGCAGCAAAGGCCCCGGCAGTGGGATGCACCTGAAGCGCGCGCGCGGTACCGATGCCATGGCTGGTCAGCCCCACCGCAAAGCCGCGCGCCCGCCAGTCACGCAAGCCCAGCAGGTTCAGAAGCGGCGTCGCCACCACCGCCCCGGTGATCCCGGTCAGGATCACGAGAACGGCTGTCAGTGTGGGCGATCCGCCGATGCGCTCGGCGATGCCGATGGCGACCGGGGCGGTGGCCGATTTCGGGGCCAGCGAGGCGAGCACCGTGGCATCCACCCCCAGCGCTGACCCGATCGCCAGAGCCGACAGCGCCGCGGTCAGCGAGCCTGCGATCAGCGCGGCCAGCGTGGGCCACAGCGCCCGGCGCAGCCTTGGCAGGCTGTCATACAGCGGCAGGGCAAGGGCCACTGTCGCCGGCCCCAGCAGGAAATGCACAAACTGCGCCCCGGCGAAATAGGTGGCATAGGGCGTGGCGGTCAGGTGCAAAAGCAGCGCCAGAACGGCCACAGCGATCAGCACCGGGTTGACCACAGGCGCGCGCCCCGCAAGTCGGAAGCAGGCATCGCCCAAGGCATAGGCTACCAGCGTGGCGGTCAACCACAACAGCGGGCCTTGCGACAGATAGCTCCAGATATCGGCGAAATCAGTCATCGCGCGACCCGGTCAGGCGGGCGACACCGGCGAAGGTCAGTGCTCCCACGGCGATGGCGAGGATGGTCGACACCACCACCGCCAGCGCAATTGCTGCGGTCTGGTCGCCAAGCGTGGCGAAATGGCCCACCACGCCGACCCCGGCGGGGACAAACAGCAGCGACAGATGCGACAGGATGCCCTGCGCAGTTGGGCGCACAAGCGCAGCAAAGCGGGGCGACGCCACCAGCGCCACCAGCATCAAAACCATACCGAGCACCGGGCCGGGCAGGGGCACAGGCAGGGCGCGGGCGATGGTTTCGCCGACCAGCTGAAAGGTCAGGATCGCGATCAGGGCATGAAGCATCAGGGGCGGCCTTTGACTTTGCCCGTCAAGCCTAAGGCCTTTGGCGCAAAAGGAAAGGGTGGCCATGGACGTCTGCCCACTTCAGACTGCGCGCTGGAAGGTCAGCGTGGTCACCCGGTCATGGCCGGGATGGCTGCTGTGCCCGACCTCCGTAAAGCCCATAGCGCGGAAGGCGGCATGGTTTTCAACCAGCTCGACCCGCGTCTGTAATTCCAGAACCCGCAGGCCCA
>JBBSKJ010000481.1:0-1692 GCA_038256475.1 Micropepsales bacterium
GGCTGTTCGCGCTGCAGGACCGCATGGTTCTGGAACATGGGATGCAGAAGCGGCGCGGCGGCGGCCGGCGAGACCGCCAGAAGCGCCCCAGCAAGCGCAAAGGCAAAAGCTGCCAGTCTCATGTTCCCGCCCCAATATAAGGCGGCGACTGTAGCGTTATTTGGCGTGTTTACGGAACGGGGCCGCCGCCGTTACCCGGATTGGTTTCACGGATCTGGGTGGCGGACGTGCCGGGGGTCGCGTTCAGCAATTGCTGAAGGAATGTCAGTTCGCGGCCGCGGGCCGGGGTCTCGCGCGTCTCGAACGAGATCACGTTGCCATGCTCCAATCCGAAGCGGCGAACGCCGGTGACCGTATTCTGCTTGTCGAAATAGACCGCCAGGATCTGGCGCTTCAGCACGGTCGGGTTGAAGAACGCGACCTGCTTTTCGGTGGCGGAGATATAATACCAGCTGTCATTGCCGAAGGTGGCCGTGGTGGAGGCATAGCCCAGCCGCGCCTGGATGGTGGTCTTGGTGTCGGTGCCGGGCTTGATGGTCGCTTCGGCGGTGGTGTCCGGCATATAGCCGCGCTGGCTGATCACCGGGGCGCAGGCGATCACCAAGGCAAGGGCGCAAAGGGGTAGGAGGGCGAGCTTCATGACTTCAACCTTGCCGTGCGGATCTGTCTTTTTTAGGGCCTTCAAGCATTGAACACTGGGTCCATGTGCTACCGTCAGGCGCGGGGCCGTGCAAGCCCCCACAAATCATAGGGATAGTTCCATGCTGAATTTGCTCAGGAAAAGCGGGGCGCGCAAGCAGAAAGGCCAGCTACTGTATGACGGCTTGGTAACCCGGGCACGCCAGCCCGTGTTTTTTCGGGATTTCGCGGTCGTTGACAGCATTGACGGCCGGTTCGACATGGTTGTGCTGCATGCCTGGCTGGCGCTCAGCGCCTTGAAGGCGGCCGGTTTGCAGGAGACGGCGCAGGGCCTGACCGACGCCATCTTCATCGGATTCGATGAGGCCATGCGCGAGCAGGGGGTCGGCGACATGGGCCTGAGCCGCAAGATGAAGGCCTTTGCCGAGGCCTTTTACGGCCGGGTGAGCGCCTATGAGCAGGCGAAGGACGAAAATGAGATGGCGGCGGCGCTGGCGCGAAACCTGTGGCGCGGCGCCGAGGTGGACGACCGCGCCCGCACACTGGCGAGCTATGTGTGGGGCGCGAAGGGCAGCCTGAAACAAAGCCTGCCGGATAGGCTGGATTTCGGACCACTTCCGAAAATCTGAACAGCCACTATATGACAGCCATGACCGATCCTCTGCCGCTCAGCCAAGTTTACAATCTTGCCCGCCTCGGCAATGCGGGTGACGTGGTGGAGATCGCCACCGATGAGGCGCAGCGCGCCGCCATCGCCCGCTGGGCTGATCTGCTGTCGCTGGAAAATTTTTCGGCCCGGGTCGAGATAAGCAAGATCGCGCCCACCCGTTTCGGACTGAACTTTGTACTCAAGGCCGATGTCGCCCAGGCCTGTGTGGTGACCCTGGAACCGGTGCCGGCGCATCTGGAACACAGTTTCAGCCGCGAACTGGCTTTTTCCGGCCAGCCCCGCCGCAAGGCCGCCCAATCCAAATCGGTGGCCGAATCGGTGACGGAAGTGGTGGTGGATACGCTGGAAGATGAGGGGCCCGAGGAGATCGAAAGCCTGCATTA
>JBBSKJ010000482.1:0-1691 GCA_038256475.1 Micropepsales bacterium
AAGCGCCGGAGCGCCGCCAAGGTGTCCGCGGTGGGGAAGAAATTGACGGTGTCGATCCTGACGGCCGCCGCGTCGTAGAAGCGCGGATTTTTCACCAGCGTGATGCGATCATTGGGCGTCCAGCTTTTGAGAATGTAAGGCCCGTTATAGGCGCCTTTGCGCGGCAGCGGCGATCCGCTGGGATGGGCCAGCAGCTCAGGGAGGTAGGGCGCGGGGTATTCCAGCGCGACCGTCACGGTGCGCGCATTGGGAGCTTTGACGCCCAGGGCCGAAGGCGGCAGGGCGCCGCTGCTGATGGCGCGGGCATTCTTGACCGGCCACAGCATGGCGGCGGTTCGCGACGCGGTCTTGGGATCGAGCAGCCGTCGCCAGCCGGAAACGAAATCCTGCGCCGTCACGGCAGCGCCATCCGACCATAGCGCCTTGCGCAGATAAAAGGTCCAGGTGAGCCCGTCTTTGGAGACCTCCCAACGTTCGGCCATGCCGGGGATCGGCTTACCGCGCGCGTCCAGAGTGGTGAGGCCCACCATCAGGTCGGCCAGAATATTGGTTTCGGGCTCGCTGCCGGCGGCGGCGGGATCGAGCGAATCCGGTTCGGCGCCATTGCCGCGATTGAGCACACTCTGCGCCTGGGCGGGCAGGGCGAAGAGCAGCAGGAGAAGGAGAAGTTTTTTCACGCGAACTGCTTCACGCGCGCCGCCTGATCGATGCTGATCCAGCGGGAGCGGTGGTAATCGAGCGGGTTGGCCTCAAGACCCTTCACATAAGGCCAGGTCAGATTGAGGCTGACCCAGAACCACAGCGGCATGGCGGCGTGATCCTTCAGGAAGATGCCTTCCGCCTGCGCCAGCTTTTCGCTGCGGTGGGTGATGTCCGGCTCGCGTTGGGCGCTGTCGAGCGCGGCGTCGAAAGCCGGGTTGCTGTATTCGCCCCAATTGTTGCCCCCGCCGGTGCGGAACAGGTCCAGAAAGTTGGACGCATCGCTGAAGTCGGCCGCCCAGCCCGCCTGGCAGATATCGAAATCATGCTCCTGGATGGCGGGATAGAAAACCTGCATGTCGTTGGGCGTGATGGTGGTGTCGATGAAGACCTGCGCCAGCATCTGCTGAATGGCGGCCGCTATCGCCCGCCCGACAGTCGGCGCAGTGCTGCGGATCATATAGGTGGTGCGAAGCCGCCTGTTTTCGCCAAAGCCGGCGGCGCGCATCAAGCTTCGCGCCTTTTCGATGCGCTGGCTGTAACTCAGCGCCTTGAAGTCATAGGCCAGCCCGCCCTGATAGTTGGCAATGCCGGGCGGCACCACATTGTAGGCGGGCAGTTCGCCATTGCGCAGGATACGCTGGGTGATGACTTCCCGGTTCAGCGCCAGGTTGATCGCTTCGCGTACCCGCACATCATCGAATGGCTTGCGCTTGTGGTTGACGCCGACGATCTCGGTGATCAGCGAGGGTACGGGATCGATCGCTTGGGGAAGGTTTTTGCGAATCCAGTCGACCTTCTGGGTTGGATACCGCTCCTGGTAATCCAGTTCGCCGACCTGGAAGCGCCGCAGGGCAGCACCATCCCGGTGCTGCTGGGCCGCTCCGGCTTCCGCGCCAGCTTTACCAGGCTCCGCGCCTTCTGGGAGCAGGCCATCCTCACGCGGCCCGACCGCACCATCGAAACCCTCGACCTCCGTTTTTCCAGCCAGA
>JBBSKJ010000483.1:0-1671 GCA_038256475.1 Micropepsales bacterium
CACTGGCCGTTCTGCGCCGCCAAGTGCCCCTATTGCGATTTCAACTCCCATGTCCGCACCGCGATCGACGAAGACGGCTGGGTGGATGGAATCCTCGCTGAGCTGGACTGGGTGGCGCAGAATCAAAGCGAACGGCCGGTGGCGGAAACCATCTTCTTCGGCGGCGGCACCCCCTCGTTGATGACGGGACGGTCCGTCGGCCGCATTCTTTCCAAGATCGCCAGCCAGTGGCCGATGGCCAATGACGCGGAAATCACTTTGGAAGCCAATCCGGCATCCGCCGATGCGGCGCGCTTTGCCGATTACCGTGCCGCCGGAGTCAATCGCGTCTCGCTGGGGGTGCAGGCGCTTAATGACAGCGACCTGAAAAGACTGGGACGGCTGCATGATGTCGCCGAGGCCAAGGCCGCGCTGAAAATGGCGATGGGCGTTTTCAGCCGGGTTTCACTGGATCTGATCTACGCCCGGCCCGATCAGACGGATGCGGGGTGGCGCGCGGAATTGCAGGAAGCCCTCAGCTTCGGCACCGAACATCTGTCGCTGTACCAGCTGACCATCGAGCCGGAAACGCCTTACGCCCTGCAGCACAAGAATGGCCAATTGCAGATTCCGGGCGATGATATCGCCGCCGGTCTTTACGAGACCACCCAGGAATTGACGCAAGGCGCGGGCGTGCCGGCCTATGAGATTTCCAATCACGCGCGCACCGGGGCGGAAAGCCGGCACAACCTGATCTATTGGCGCTATGGCGACTATGCCGGCGTCGGTCCGGGCGCGCATGGACGGTTGAATCTGGGCGGTCAGCGCACCGCCACCGCCGCGATCAAGCTGCCGGAACGCTGGCGCGACGCAGTCGGAAAAAGCGGCCATGGATTTTTCGAACGCACCGCGATCTCCAACGATGAAGCGGCGCGTGAGCATCTTTTGATGAATCTGCGCTTGGCCGAAGGCATTGACCTTGGCGCGTATGAAATGCGCTGGGGAACGCGCCCGGCGGCACAAAAGATTGCCGCCATGACCGAGCAGGGCTTTGTCACTTTGGAAAACGACACGCTGACGGCCACGCCCAGTGGGCGCCTGCTGCTCAACCGCGTGATTGACGCGCTGCTAAACTAAAAGCCCGGCTGCAGGAAAGTGGTCGGCGCAGGGCTGACCACGACGGGTCCAGCCGCATTCACTTCGAGCACCGCAAGCCCGCGCTCCGATGTGCCATCGGCCGTGAAGCGGAAAATGCCGGTCACCCCGGCAAAACCGTTGGGGTCCATCAGCGCCGCGGAGGTGAAGCGACGATAGGGCTCGCCCTGCGACAAGAGGGCCACCAGCGATACCGCGTCATAGGCCAAATTCGCCAGCTGCGCCGGCGCCGCGCCGAAGGCGGCGCGGTATTTGGCGGAGAAGTCAGCATCGGCATTGGGCGAAGGCGCGGCATACCAGGCGCCCTGCAAGCTGGCTTCGCGCCCCAGGCCGGCATCGTCCCACAAGCCGGTGCCCAGCAGCTTCACCTTGTCGCGCGCCATGCCAGCTTGCGACAAGGTCGGCGCGATGGCGCGCAGGATGGTGCCGCCCTGCGGGATGAACACGGCGTCGGCGCCGCTCTGGGCGACGAGGCCTGCGGGCGCGGTCGCGGCGGCGGCGTTGGGCGCGAAACGTTGCAGCGCCACGATACTGCCC
>JBBSKJ010000484.1:0-1670 GCA_038256475.1 Micropepsales bacterium
AGGGAAGGACCACCAGGCACAGGAGCCCGAACGCGGCCATCATCACCGGCTTGCGCCCCAGCCGGTCGCTCAGCGCGCCCCCGACCGGATTGAAGATCACGCCGCAGGTCCCTGCCACCACCACCGCGCCGAAAGCCTGCGCCGTCGAAAGGCCCAGCGTGTGAGTCGCAAAGATATTCAGATAGGTCATGACGAAGGTGGCGATGGTGGCGCTGGCCAGCATCGCCACCGTCAACAGCGCCAACCACAGATGCGCGGCGGTCAGCGGCGGGCGCACGGTGTCGGGCCTGAGCTCGAGCGTCTCGGGCAAGGTGCGGCGCATCACCAGCGCGAACGGCACCACCGCCACACCCAGCAGCATGGCGATGCGCCAGCCCCACTGGGTCAGATCCGCCGGTGCCAGAAGACTCGACAGCGTCAGCCCGACCAGCCCGGCCGTCAGGATCGCCGCCTGCTGGGTGGCGAATTGCAGCGAGACATAGAGGCCGCGTTTTTGCACCGGCGCGGCTTCCATCAGGAAGGCGGTGGCGGGGCCCACTTCGCCGCCCAGCGCGAAACCCTGCAGCAGGCGAAAGATCACCACCAGCACCGGCGCGGCCCAGCCGATACTGGCAAAGGACGGCGTCAGCGCCATGCCCAGGATGGAAAAGCCCATCAGCCCGAAACAGAACAGCATGGCGGGCTTGCGTCCGATGCGGTCACCCAGGGGACCGATCACCGCCCCGCCCAGGGGACGGGTGAGAAAGCCGACGCCGAAGATCGCCAGCGTCTGCAGCAGGTTGGTGGTGGGGTCCTGGCTGGGAAAGAACACCGCGCCGATCTGCACGGCAAAGAAGCCGAAGATCAGGAAGTCATAAAATTCCAGCCCGTTGCCGGCCATCACCGCCGCCAGCTGCGGGGTGGTCAATTTCTTGGACTGCACGCCGGACTCTTTCCCTCTGTCCAATACGCGGACGGGCCGCTGTTTTCCCGACTATGCCCGCTTCCCGGCCCGATATAATACAGAATTCATATGTTATTTCTGAAAAACTACAGCTGCGACCTGTTGAAGTCTTGATTTCGCCCCCCGGTCATGGTCTTTCCCGCCTCCATGGCGCACCAGAAACAAGGCTCGCAAATGCTCACGGCCAATCGCCTGCGCGATGGCGATGTCCTGTACCGCAAGGCCGGCGGCTGGGTGCTGGCGCTGGCCGAAGGCGATGTCTATGCCGACCAGGCGAGCGCCGATGCGGCCTTGGCCGCGGCCCAGGCCGAAACCGTCCGCAACGAGTTCGTCGCGCCCTATCTGTTCGAAGTCCGCGTCACGGATGGCGTGATCAAGCCGGTCAAGGAACGCGAGATCATCCGCGCCGCCGGCCCCACCGTGCGCGCCGACCTCGGCAAGCAGGCAGGAATGGTCAATGTCTGAAGTCACGCCCAACATGTACCGCTATGACGAATTCGACGCCCGTTTCGTCGCCGAGCGCACCGCCCAGTTCAAGACCCAGGTCGAGCGCCGGTTGAAGGGCGAGCTGACCGAGGACCAGTTCAAGCCGCTGCGCCTGATGAACGGTCTGTACCTGCAGCTTCACGCCTACATGCTGCGCGTCGCCGTGCCCTACGGCACCATCTCCTCAAAGCAGATGCGGATGCTGGCGCATATCGCGCGCAAGTATGACAAGGGCTATGGC
>JBBSKJ010000485.1:0-1666 GCA_038256475.1 Micropepsales bacterium
AACGCCCTGGGCATCCGCCATGTCGGTGAAACCACCGCCCGGCTGCTGGCGCGGCGCTATCTGACTCTGGACGTGTTCCTGCAAGGCATGACAGCCGACGGCGCGCTGGAGGAATTGCAGCATATCGAGGGCATTGGCGGGGTGGTGGCCGAAGCCATCCATGATTTCTTCGACGAGCCGCACAATGTGAAGGCGCTGGGCCGCCTGCTGGAATGGCTGACCGTCACCGACATGGCTGCGCCGGCCCAGTCTTCGCCCGTCTCGGGAAAGACCGTGGTGTTCACCGGCACATTGGAAAAGATGACCCGGCAGGAAGCCAAGGCGCGGGCCGAAAGCCTGGGCGCGAAAGTGTCAGGCTCGGTCTCCGCCAAGACCGACATCGTGGTGGCCGGGCCGGGCGCGGGCTCCAAGCTGAAAGACGCGCAGAAGCACGGCGTCGAAGTGATGGACGAGGATGCCTGGCTGAAGCTTATTTCCTGATGTCATTCCCGGCGAGCACGCGCGACAGCGCGTGCGAGGGAAGGGAATCCATGCCGATGGATTAAACTTTGTATCTGGATTCCCTTCCCCGCGCATCGCTACGCAATGCCCGGCCGGGAATGACTAGCGGTGCTGGATGTGGGTGCCTGGTTGAAGCTGATTTCCTAATGTCATGGCCCGCCGGAGTGCGGGCCACCCAGCTGAGACAAACGCTATATTGAAAGTGAAATATCGCGGCAACTCGGTGAATTCATCACGATATCACCTGGGTGGCCCGCATTTGCGGGCCATGACAGGGGAGCTAAATCGACCGCGTCGCGTGGTCCAGCCAGACGCGGGTTTCTTCGTCCAGCAGATGCGAAAGCGTGTCGCGCACCCGCGCGTGATAGATATTCAGCCAGCCTTTTTCCTCCACCGTCAGCAGATCCGGTTCGACCAGATTCAGGTCGATGGGCGCCAGGGTGATGGTCTCGAAGCCCATCATCTTGCGTTCGCCGCCGACATTTTCGGGCGCGGTCACCACCACCAGATTCTCGATGCGGATGCCGAATTCGCCGGCCTTGTAGAAGCCGGGCTCGTTGGAACAGACCATGCCGGGCATCAGCTTCTGCATCACCGGCTTCTTGGAAATGTTCTGCGGCCCTTCATGCACCGAAAGATATGAGCCGACGCCATGGCCGGTTCCATGATCGTAATCGAGGCCAGCCTCCCACAAAGGCCGGCGCGCGAAACTGTCCAGCTGCATGCCGATGGTGCCATCGGGAAAGCGCGCCGTCGCCAGCGCGATATGGCCCTTTAAAACCCGCGTGAAACGGTCGCGCATTTCCGGCGTGGGTTCGCCCACCATGATGGTGCGGGTGACATCGGTGGTGCCGTCGGGATATTGCGCGCCGCTGTCCAAAAGAAACATCTCGCCGGGCCGAATGGCGCGGTTGGTCGAGCGGGTGACACGGTAATGCACGATGGCGCCATTGCTGCCCGCCCCCGAAATGGTGTCAAACGACACGTCGCTGAGCACGCCGGTGGCGCGGCGGAACCCTTCCAGCTGCTGCGCGGCGTCGATTTCGGTCACATCGCCGCCCGCCGCATTGTTTTCAAACCAGGAGAGAAGCCGCGCCAGCGCCGCGCCGTCGCGGATATGCGCCTTGCGCATCCCTTCGATTTCCAAAGGGTTCTTGCAGGCCTT
>JBBSKJ010000486.1:0-1653 GCA_038256475.1 Micropepsales bacterium
GAGATCAAGCGGGTGATGGAACGGCTGGGCCTGAAGGTCGCCCGCCTGATCCGCACCGCCTATGGCCCTTTCCAGCTCGGCCAGCTCGTGGAAGGCCAGATCGAGGAAATCCCGGCCCGGCTGTGGCGGGAAAAGCTGGGAATCGGCCGTAAAAAACGTGCTGACCATGACTGAGGAAAGCTGCTAGAAGCCCGCCATAAGCAGGAGACGGCCATGGGCAGCATGAAAGACAAGCGCAAGAACAAGCTGCCCCCGCCCCATGCCGCCGAAACCAAGGACGTGCGCTTCGCCGGGACCTTCGAAGTCCTGATCCCGATCGAGGGCCGCAACAAGCCCGCCAAGGTGCCGCTGCAGTTTCCTACCCTGTCGGCCGCCGAGGGCTGGCTGCACAGCGCCGAGGGCAAGGACGCCATCGCCGAAATTCTGGCCGACGCCAAGAACGGTTAACGACCAGAACCGGCCCCTTCTGTCGCCATCTGGCACAGGCTCTAAACCGCGTTAACCACCGGTTTTCGGGCTTCTTGCGGCCTGCAACTTCCAGCTTGGTAAGCGGTCCTTCACCTTTCGGGTGCTAATTTTCACCCCGGAATACGATGGTAGAGATCGAAATGCGTAAAATTTTCATGGTCGCGATGGCGGTAGCCGCGCTGACCTTTGGCGGCACCGCCGCCCGCGCTGACAACCTGCAGGACGGCGCCAAGGCCTTCCAGGGTGGTCAGTACAACCGCGCCCTGACCTTGTGGCGTCCGCTTGCCGTGCAGGGCAATCCGGTGGCGCAGAACAATCTGGGCATCATGTATCTGGACGGCAAAGGCGTGCCGCAGAATATGAGCGAAGCGGTGCGTTACCTGTCGCTGTCCGCGGCGGCCGGTTCCTCGCTGGGCCAGAACAATCTGGGTGGTCTGTATCGTGACGGCAAAGGCGTACCGCGCGACTATGGCCGCGCCATGCAGTGGTTCGCCGCCAGCGCCGGCCAGGGCAACAGCGCCGGCATGTACAATATGGGCCTGATGTATGAACTGGGCCAGGGCGTGAAGCAGGACCCCTTCCGCGCTTACATGTGGTACTCGCTGGCCGCCGACCAGGGCAACATGCCCAATGCGGTCGCCCATCGCAACGCTCTGTGGTCGCGCATGACCCCGGCGGCGCAGGCCCAGGCTCGCCAGCTTTCGGTGAACTGCAAGCGCGCCAACTACAAGGGCTGCGCCTAAAACAAAAACTCGACCTCTATCGAGCCTACGAAGAAACGGCGCCGGCAACGGCGCCGTTTTTTTATCGCATGCGGGAATACAGCCCGGCGATGCGGGCGATGCCTTCGGCGGTCTCGGCCCGGTTCACCACCTCATCGGCCTCGTTATAGCCGCGCATGTCGCCGCCCTCCAGCATCTGGATCACGACGCCGTCGCTGCGCGGGATCATCTGCACGCCGCGATAGTTCACGCCATAGGTGACTTCGGGCTGCGGCACCAGCCAGCCGATCTGGCCGCGCACCGGCACCAGTGTCTCGTCCTTCCACAGATCGCGCGCGCCATAGCCGGTGCAGTTGATCACCACTTTCTCTTTGATCTGGGTGAATTCGGAAGGGGCGCGGAATTCGCGCACCACCATCTTGCCGCCCATGGCATAGAACTCGCTCATCAGCGTGTGGCCATA
>JBBSKJ010000487.1:0-1651 GCA_038256475.1 Micropepsales bacterium
GCCGAGGTTGGGCTGCAGGAAAACCAGAACCGCCGGAATGCCGATCATGGCCAGGGCGATGGCCAGCGGCAGCGGCTTGGAAACCTCCTCCATGCTCTTGCCGTGCAGAAACCGCGCCAGCGCCAGCACCAGCGCGATCTTCATCAATTCCGACGGTTGCAATTCCAGCGGCCCGATGGAGATCCAGCGCTGGGCGCCCATCCCCATATGGCCGACCAGCTCAACCGCCACCAGCAGCATCAGCGCCACGGCATAAGCGGGATAGGCGAGGCTCATCCACACCCGTATGTCGATCATCGCCGCCATCACCAGCACGGTCAGACCCAGCACGAAATGGCCCATCTGGCGCAGCGCCCAGGGCTGGAACTGGCCACCCGCCACCGAATAGAGCATGGCGATGCCGGCGGCGCCGATCAGGGCGATCAGCAGCACCAGGCCCCAATTCACCTCCAGCAGCTTGTCGGCGAAGGACAAGGTGCGCTTGGCCGCGGCATAAGGGCGAGGCGTCATCAGCCCCCCACTTTCGGCCGCACCGGCTGGGTGCTGCTCTGCTTTTTCGGCGGGGCCGCGGCGGCGGATGTGACCGGATAGGCGTTGGGCAGACGCGCCGGATCGCGCTGCTGGCAGAAATGCATGATATCGCGCGCCATCACCACATGCGGATGGCCGATGGCGCCATGCTCGATGATGTTGACGATGGCGTATCTCGGATTGATCACCGGCGCATAGCCCGCGAACAGCGCATGATCGCGCATCCGCCATTCCAGGTTTGCGTTCTTGGTCAGGCCGCGGGCGCGTTCTTCCTTGGTGAAGCGGCGGACCTGGGCGGTGCCGGTCTTGCCCGCCATCTCAAAGCCCGGCTCGGTGATGCGCTCAGGATAGGCTGTGCCGCCCGGCCGATTGACCACCCTGTCAAGCCCGGCGCGCACGACTTCCAAAGTGTTTTCGCCGACGTCCAGCGCCATCGGCGTGTCGCGCGGCATCAGCCGCCCGCCCACCGAATGGACCATCCGCGGGCTGACCGTCTTGCCGCTGGCGACACGCGCCATCATCTGCACCAGTTGCAACGGCGTGACGGTGACATAACCCTGGCCGATGCCCACGCTGAGCGTGTCGCCCTGCTGCCATGCCCATTTGTAGGTTTTCTGCTTCCATTCCCGGCTGGGAATAAGCCCGCCACGCTCGCCCGGCAATTCGATGCCGGTGGGCGCCCCCATGCCCAGCTTGCGCGCCATCTGCTCGATCCGGTCGATCCCCAATCGGCGCGAGGTCTCGCAGAAAAATACGTTGCAGCTGTGTTGCAGCGCGCTCTGCACATCCATCGAGCCATGACCGCCCTTGCGCCAGCAATGAAAGGCCCGGCCGCCAAAGTAATAGGCGCCACTGCAATGGACGCGGTAATTGGGCGTCGCGATGCCCGCTTCCACCGCCGCCATCGCCACTGCGGTCTTGAAGGTGGAGCCCGGCGGATAAGCGCCGCCCATGACCTTGTTGAGCAGGGGCTTGTGGTCGTTGGTGGTCAGTTCGCGCCACTGGGCGCCGCTTAGGCCATCGTTGAACCAGTTGGGGTCAAAACCCGGCGTCGACGCCAAGGCGATCACGTCGCCATTGTTGACGTCCATCACCACGCAGGCGGCGCTTTCCTGCCCCA
>JBBSKJ010000488.1:0-1647 GCA_038256475.1 Micropepsales bacterium
CATCCTGCCCATCGCCTTTTTCTTCGCGGTGCTGTTCACCCTGCAGCGCCTGTCGGGCGAAAGCGAGCTGGTGGCGATGGCATCGGCCGGTTACTCGCTGCGTCAACTGGCGATGCCGGTGCTGGCGGCGGCGGGCATTGTCATGCTGCTGACCTGCCTGTGCGCCCTGTGGCTGATGCCGGCTGGCCAGCGGGCGCTGCGCGACAAGGTGATGGACATTCGCGCCGACATGGCGGGCGCGCTCCTCAATGAAGGCGATTTCAACACACCCACACAAGGCTTGACTGTCTTCATCCGCGAACTGGGCGGCAATGGCGACATCAAGGGCATCCTGGTGCATGACAATCGCGACAGGAAGCGACCCATCACCTATCTGGCGGAAAAAGGCATCCTGGCCCAGACGCCCGCGGGCACGCGGCTCATCATGCTGGACGGCACCGTCGAGATGAGCGAACAGGGCGGCAAGCAGCTTTCGGTGCTGAACTACAAAAGCCACACCATCGATCTGGACCAGTTTGCCGGCCCAGCCCGCGCCACCGCGCGCAAGATCCAGGAACGCTATCTGGGCGAACTGTTGTGGCCGTCGGAGCGGGGCGTGGATGAACGCACCCGCAATCGGTTCTTCGCCGAAGCGCATAACCGCCTGTCGCAACCGCTTTACGCCATCGCCTTCGCTTTGATCGCGCTGGCGGCGGTGGTGCGGGGGCGACGGCAGCGCGGCAGCGTCGCCCTGCGGCTGACCTTGGCCAGTCTGGCGGCCGCCGGTCTGCGCATCGCCGGGTACGGCATCCCCGGATTGGCGCAGCGCCATCCTGCGCTCGTGGTCTTGCTCTACCTGCTGCCACTGCTGGGGGCCGCGGCCGCCATCGCCGTGCTGGCGGGCTATAGCCCCTCTTCCATCTGGGCGCGGCGCCAGATACAGGCCCCGGCATGAGTTGGTCCTGGACCTTATACCGCTATCTGGCGGTGCAATTCCTGATCGGGGTGGCGACCGTTTACGCCATCTTCCTGATGCTGGCTTTTTCGATCGACATTGTCGAGCTGCTGAACCGCACCGCCGGCCACAATGTCTCCACCTCGGTGGTGATCGGCATGGCGGTTCTGCAGCTGCCCAATCTCGGCCAGAAGATGCTGCCCTTCGCCATCCTGCTGGGCGGCGTCTTCACGTTTGTGCGTTTGGCGCGCAGCCGCGAACTTGTGGCGACGCGCGCCGCCGGGGTGTCGGCCTGGGACTTTCTGATGCCGCCTTTGACCGTGGCGATCCTGATCGGGGTGGCCGTGGTGACACTGTTCACGCCGATATCGGCGCGCATGTTCTCCGAATTTGCCGGGCTGGAAGCACGCTATGTCAAAGGCATGGAATCCCAGCTCTCGGTCTCGATCAACGGGCTTTGGTTGCGCCAGGGCGACGAAAGCCAGCAGTCGGTGATCCATGCCCTGCGCGCGGCGCGTCAGGGCGAGCATCTGGAAAATGTGGTGGTATTTCTTTACGGCCCCAATGACCGCTTCACGGGCCGCATCGACGCCCGGTCGGCCCAGCTTCATGACGGCTATTGGGTGATGAACAATGCCTGGGTGTCCGGCGCGCAAGGCTCTCCGGTCCAGCATGACCGCTACCGCCTCGACACCACGCTGACGCCCGAACAG
>JBBSKJ010000489.1:0-1645 GCA_038256475.1 Micropepsales bacterium
GGCCTGGGGCACCACCCCGTTTTCGTTGGTGACGCGAACTTACGAAAACGGAGGACCGCACAGAGCGAAGCGAGGGCGGATTCGCCCCTCAAGCGCGGTTGTTTCCTGTCCGGCGATACCCTAGCCTTCCTCAAAAATCGGGGAGGTTTTCATGCGCCGCACTGCTTTCACCCTTGCTCTTTCGCTTATGGCCACATCGGCCCTGGCGCAGCCCTTGCCCGCGCCCGCCAGCTATCCGCCGGTGACCGGCGACAAGGGCGTGATCGCCACCCATGCCTTGTCCATGGACCTGGCCGACCGGATCGCGCGCGCCGCGGTGGATCATTGCCGCAAGATGGGCTTTCGCACCACCATCGCAGTGCTGGATAATTCCGGCGCGATGAAGGCTTTCCTGCGCGATGACGGCACGGGGCCGCACACCATCGAACTGGCGCGTGACAAGGCCTATACCGCCATCACCCTGGCCAACCGTTTCGCCACCTCCGGCACCTTTGCCACCGCGCGCAACTCGACGCTGGGCTCGCCCAAGACCAATATCGAGGGCGTGGTCGGCGTCGCCGGCGGTGTGCCGATCAAGTATCGCGGCCAGACGATCGGCGGCATCGGCTCGTCGGGCGCGGTGGGCGGCCACAATGACGAAATCTGCTCGCAAGCCGGGATTGATGCCGTCGCCGACCAGCTCAAATAGTTTTTCCATCAGTGCGGCGCGCAGCCGGGCCGAGATGACCGCCACGGCGGCGCTGTTTCGCGCCTATGCCACGTCGCTCAATATCGACCTGACGCCGCAGGGATTCACCAAGGAAGTGGATGCCCTGCCGGGCGTCTATGGTCCCCCGCTGGGCGAGCTGTTGCTGGCCAAGCGGGGCGATCATGTGCTGGGCTGTATTGCGATCAAGCCGCTCGGTCCGCCGCAAACCTGCGAGATCAAGCGATTGTTTGTCCGCGAGCAGGCCCGGGGCATCGGGGTGGGCAAGGCGCTGGTGGAAGCGGCGATCCAGGCGGCGGGCAAGCTGGGATATGCTGAGATCAAGCTGGATACCCTGCCGCAGATGCAGGGCGCCATCGCACTGTATCAGAAGTGCGGCTTCGCGCCCATCGCGCCTTATGGCAGCCATCCCTATCCCGGCCTGTTGTGTCTGGGCAGAAATCTCACATGAAAAAAGCGGCGCCCGGTGAGGGGCGCCGCTTCTTCCTTGAGCCTGCCAAGGAGCCTGTCAGGCCCTAGCGGTTGCCGGCCATGATCAAGGCGGCGATCAGGCCGGTCGCGGCGGCAGCGAGGACGTAATTGTTGTCCACCTGACGCCACTCATAACCACGCGGCGGCCGCTGCAGCCTGTGGCGGCGGTAGTCGATGCGCTGACCGCGATTCCAGTCATGGCGCTCGATCCGTCCACCCTTGCGCCAGTTGCGGCGACCGTCATGGTCCCGGTTGCGCATGTTCATGCCGGGATAGACTCGGCGGTCATCCTGACGCTCGTAACGATTATTGTCGTTGCGGTTGCCGTTCCAGCCTTGAGCCATGGCTTCGCTCATGGGAGCCGCCAGCATCAGCAGGGCGGCAGTGGTGGTGAGAAACTTTTTCATTGGGGTACCTTTCTGTTCGTACCGTTTACGAGCAAAAAGATAGGATTTTCACGCTGAACCC
>JBBSKJ010000490.1:0-1617 GCA_038256475.1 Micropepsales bacterium
CACCCTGACCCTGCTGCAGGCGATCGCGCGGATTCCCGGCGCGGCGGCCCAGACCCCGCAAGGCGATACCGCCATTACCCAGTTCCCCCATGCCCATGGCGACCATTTTCATCTGGGCGATGCCACGGTGCGGGGCAGCGATGCCACGGGCCTGGAAAATGAGAAGGTGTGGAACGCGCTGTCGCGCAAAGGCTTGATCAAATGCGAATGGCCCCATCAGATCGCCCTGACGCCCGAAGGCCTGGGATATGATACCGGCATCGCCGATCAGATCCTGCACCGTGGCGGACACCATTAGATGACAGCCAAGAAGAAACGCCGTCTTGCTTTCGCCGCTGCCCTGGTTGCGGTGGGCGCGGTGCTGGCCGTGATCGTGGTGTATGGCCTGGGCCAGAACACCATGTACTTCCGCAGCCCCACCGACATCGCCGACCAGAAGATCGCGCCGGGCGTCTCGTTTCGTCTGGGCGGTCTGGTGCAGGAGGGCAGCGTGGCGCATGGCAAGGGCGCGGATGTGCGTTTCTCGATTACCGACGGCAACAGCAGCGTGCCGGTGACTTTTTCGGGCGTGCTGCCGGCGCTGTTTCGCGAAGGCCAGGGCGTGGTGACCACGGGTGCGCTGAATGAGACCGGCACCTTCATCGCCAACGAAGTGCTCGCCAAGCACGACGAAAAATACATGCCGCCCGAAGTGGTGGATTCCCTCAAGCGCAGCGGCCGCTGGAAGGAAGACGGCGTATGACCGGAGAGCTGGGCCAGCTCGCGGTCTGCTTCGCGCTGGCCCTGTCGCTGGTGATGGCCGGCGCGGGCCTGGTGGGCGCGCGCGCCGATCAGGCGGCCGCCCGCGGCATCGCCAATGGCGCGGCCATGGGGATGCTGGTATTTGTGGTGCTGGCCTTCGGCATCCTCACCTATGCCTTTGTGGTATCCGATTTCTCCATTGCGCTGGTGGCCAACCATTCCCACACCACCAAACCGCTGATCTACAAGATCAGCGGCGTGTGGGGAAACCATGAAGGCTCCATGCTGCTCTGGGTGCTGGTGCTGGCAATCTATGCCGCGCTGGTGGCGGGATTGCAGCGCGGCGGCGACCGGCTGACCAGCGCTTCGCTGGGTGTTCAGGGTCTGGTGGCGGCGGCGTTCTTCATCTTTCTTCTGTTTACGTCCAATCCGTTCGGGCGGCTGGACCCGATGCCTTTTGAAGGCGCGGGCCTGACGCCGCTTTTGCAGGATATCGGCCTCGCGCTGCATCCGCCCATGCTCTATGCGGGCTATGTCGGCCTGTCGGCCTCTTTCGCCTATGCCGCCGCTGCCTTGATGGTGGGCGAAGAAGGCTGGACGCGGGCGGCGCGCCCTTTCATGCTGATCGCCTGGATCGCGCTGACCTGCGGCATCGCGCTGGGTTCCTGGTGGGCCTATTACGAACTGGGCTGGGGCGGGTTCTGGTTCTGGGATCCGGTGGAAAATGCTTCGCTGATGCCCTGGCTGATCGCCACCGCTCTGCTGCATTCGGCGCTGGCCACGGAAAAAAGCGGCGCGTTCCGCACCTGGACATTGCTGCTGGCGATCGGCGGCTTTTCCATGTCGCTGATCGGCACCTTCCTGGTGCGCTCCGGC
>JBBSKJ010000491.1:0-1600 GCA_038256475.1 Micropepsales bacterium
CAATCCTGTTGGGCCTGGTGGCGGCTTTGCTGCTGCTGTGGTTGGCGCGCGCCCAGATCGCCGTCCGCTTCGCCCAAAATTATTTCCGCAGCCACGGCATCGAGTCGTCGGTTGAGATCGGCGCGTTGGGCCTGTCCGGCGGTGCGGGTCGTTTCGCGCTGGGACCGCGCGCCAATCCCACCATCGCAGCCGACGGCATCGAATTGTTCTTCGATCCGCTCAGCTGGATTCCGCGGGTGGTCGAGGTGCGGCTGGTCAATCCCGTGGTCCGCGCCCGGCTGGATGAAAGCGGCAAGCTCCAGCTCGGAGAGCTGCAGGACTGGATTGATTCGTTGCAGCAAGAGCAAGGCAAGTCGCGCTTTGTCAGCGACGACCTGGTGGTGGCGCTCACGGGCCTGCGCGTGTTGCTCGCCACGCCATCCGGCGCGCTGGATATCGGCGGCGATGTCAGGCTGGTGCGCAATCTTCCGGTTTCGGCATCGCTGCGCGCCCGTCCCGCCACCATCACCCATCAGGGCGCGGCGGTCCAGTTGCGCGCCGCCAGCCTGGACTTCGACAATAGCGGCAAGCTGGCGCTGCGCCTGTCGGCCAGCGCGCAGCGCGGTGATCTGGCGGTTCAGGATGCGGTGGTCAGCCTGGATGCCACCGGCTTCAAATGGGTGTCGGGAGAAACCCTCACGGTCTCCGCGCCGTCGGTAAGTCTGCAAGCCAGCGCCGCATCGCTGACGGCCGGTCAGACCTTCACCGCGCCGAAACTGGATGTCACCGCACGCAATGTGTCAGCGGTGGTGGGACGCGAGATGAGCGCGCGCGCCGATCTGGTCGTTTCCGCCAGTGCCGATACCGACACGCCGGTCAACAAAACCTTGCTGGCGATGGACCCCGTGCTGGCCCGCGCGGTAGCGGCCAACCTGTCGCGCCTGACTCTGGCCTTCAGCGGGCATGTCGAACAAAGGTCAAACCAGACGAGCTTCGAACTCGCTACGCCCCTGACCGTACGCGGTGCCAGGGGTGGGGCGCTGACGGTGCCTGTGCTGAAGCTGTCGGGTGCGCCTGGCGATATGCGCGGCATGCTGCAGGCTTCTCTGGCCGGCAGCGGATTGCCTGCCGTGAAGCTGGCGCTGAGCAATCTGGTTTTGAACGGCGATGGCGCGCGGGGGGATGCGGCGCTGTCGGCGCGCTTCAACTATGCCATGCTGCGCGGTGCTCAGGTGAACGCCAACGGCATCCTGTCTCTCAACGGCGCGCGGTATGCCTTCCAATCCTCCTCCTGTGCCCCTGCCAGCCTGACAGCATTTCGCCCCGGCGCCAGTGATCTCGCAAAGGATGTGCGGGGCAGTATTTGCGCCGCGCGGGTGGAAGGCGAAGGCGCGGCCTGGAAATTCACCGGGCAGGCGCGGGGCGTGGCGTCTCAACTGACGCTGGCCAACGCCCAGCTGGAAAAGGGCGCGGGCGCCCTGTCATTCGAAGGTGTGGGCGGCGATTTTCACGGCAGTGTCCGGGTAACGGGGGGGCAGGTCTCCGATCGTCTCAAGCCCATTCGTTTCCAGCCCATGCTGGGCAGCGGCACGGTGGCGCTGAAGGGTGGCGTCTGGCGCGG
>JBBSKJ010000492.1:0-1592 GCA_038256475.1 Micropepsales bacterium
CGTCAGCCGCGGTGGCGGCATTTCCATCGCCACCACCGGCGCCGCGCCGGCTGCGTCCGCACCGGCCGCGCCAGCACCTGTCCCCGCCGCCGCGCCGTCCGGCCCGCCCGCCGGTGCCGTGCCCTCGCCGATGGTCGGCACCGTCTATCTGTCGCCCGAACCGGGCAAGCCCCCCTTCATCAGCGTCGGCAAGACGGTGAAGGAAGGCGACACGCTGTTCATCGTGGAAGCGATGAAGACCATGAACGCCATCACCGCCCCACACGGCGGCACCGTCAAGGAAATCTGCGTCGGTGACGGCACGCCCGTCGAATTCGGCCAGACCCTCGCCGTCATCGCCTGATGTTTGAGAAAGTCCTCATCGCCAATCGCGGCGAAATCGCCCTACGCGTCATCCGCGCCTGCAAGGAGATGGGCATCTCCACCGTGGCCATCCACTCCACGGCGGATTCCGACGCGATGCATGTGCGCCTGGCGGATGAAAGCGTCTGCGTCGGCCCGCCCGCCGCGGCCCAGTCCTACCTGAACATTCCGGCCATCATCGCCGCCTGCGAGATCACCGGCGCCGAGGCCATCCATCCCGGCTATGGCTTCCTGTCGGAGAACGCCAAGTTCGCCGACATCATCAAGGAACATGGGCTGACCTTTATCGGCCCCACGCCCGAACATATCCGCATGATGGGCGACAAGATCACCGCCAAGCAGACGGTGAAGGAACTGGGCATCCCCACCGTGCCGGGCTCGGACGGCGAAGTGCTGGACGGCGATGCCGCCCGCATGGCCGAAGAGATCGGCTATCCGGTCCTGATCAAGGCGACGGCGGGCGGCGGCGGGCGCGGCATGAAGGTCGCCAAGAATGCCGGCGAACTTTCCTTTGCCTTGTCCCAGGCGCGCACCGAAGCCAAGGCCGCCTTCGGCAACGACATGGTCTATATGGAGAAATACCTCCAGCGGCCGCGCCATATCGAAATCCAGATCCTGGCCGACTCCCATGGCCATGTCGTGCATCTGGGCGAGCGCGACTGTTCGCTGCAGCGCCGTCACCAGAAGGTGTGGGAAGAAGCCGGCAGCCCGGCGCTCAACGCGCAGGAACGTGACGAGATCGGCGGCGTCGTCACCAAGGCGCTGACCCAGCTGGGCTATCTTGGCGCCGGCACCATCGAATTCCTCTATGAGGATGGCCAGTTCTATTTCATCGAGATGAACACCCGCCTCCAGGTCGAGCATCCTGTCAGTGAAGCCATTACCGGCATCGACATCGTGCGCGAACAGATCCGCGTCGCCGCCGGCGCCCCGCTGGGCTTCACCCAGAAGGACATCATCTTCGAGGGCCATGCCATCGAATGCCGCATCAATGCGGAGAACCCGTTCACCTTCCGCCCGTCGCCCGGCACCATCACCCAGTTTCACACGCCCGGGGGTCTGGGCGTGCGCTTCGATTCGGCGATTTATGCGGGCTATCGCATCCCGCCCTATTACGACAGCCTGGTGGGCAAGCTGATCGTCCATGCCCGCAACCGCAACGAATGTTTGCTGCGGCTGCGCCGGGCGCTGGACGAACTGGTGGTGGGCGGCATTGAAACCACCATCCC
>JBBSKJ010000493.1:0-1592 GCA_038256475.1 Micropepsales bacterium
AACCGTGCCCTTGACGATGTGACCGAGCTGGAAAGGCGGCAGAATCTGGAGGGGGCGCTGGGGCGGCTGCGCAGTGGTCGCGGCCACGGGCGCGGGCGGTTTCGCACCGGACGCAGGCGGTTTGGCGGCGACGACCTGCGCCGGGGCGCTGCCCGTGGCAACGCTGGAAATGCGGACGCTGACATTCTTGTTGAAGGGCTTGGCACCGGGTTTCGCACCATTGGCCGCCAGCAGATAGGCGACGACATTGGTGTACTGGGCCTCGCTCAGGCTGGCCGGCGCACCAACGGGCATCGACACCGCGATGAACTTGTAGAAGTCGGCGGTGGTGCGGCTGCCCCAGGCGCCGAGAAAACCCTTGCCGCCCAATGGCGGCGCGTCGCCGCCGCCCGCCAGATTCTCCCGATGACAGCCGGCGCATTGCTGGGTGTAAACGATCTTGCCGGCGGCGGCCTGCTGGGCCGTGAAGATGCCGGCGGCCTGCTGTTGCTGGGCAACGGCATAAGCGCCGCCCAGGCCAATAATGACGGCGACGCCTGCCAGAAGTTTCGCGGTGACAGACATGCTAGTTCCTTTTGGCTTCCAGCCAGCCCTGCAGATTGCCGTCGGGAGCTTTTTCACTGTCGACGCGGATATAGACCGCTTCGCGCTTCAGCGCTTCGATCTGGGCCGCGTTCAGTTGCACCGAACCCGACACCGTGCCCTGGGCCGTGCGGGTGACGGTCAAGGGACCGATGGCATCACCCACCACGCCTTTGAGGAGACCGATCCGCACCGACGCGGCGATAGCGGGCGAGGTCATGTCCTTGAAGGTGCCGTTCACCGTCAGCGTGTTGCCGTTCAGCGTGGCGCTGACCTGCCCGATGCTGCCGATGATGTCGGCCCGGGTTGAGGCATCGAACGGCGCCGGGTCCATCTGGGCTTCATAGTCCGCGGCCCAGGCGGGGGCCCATGAAGAAGCACAGACCAGCAGCATCGCGGCCGCGATTCCGAGAACGCGCGAAACGCGTGTCATGGCCCCTCCCCTGCTCCGTCGCTCAGATTTGCGGCGGCAGCTTCACGCCCAGCACATGACGCAGATAATTGATGTTGTGCATGATGTAATTGTCGGTCGCGACCTGCATGTTGCCGCCAATGGCGTCGAAGCCATCATCGCCCTTGCGCGGGCCGTCCACGTCCATCACCACCCAGCCCTTGAAGTGCTTCTCGCGCAGCACCTTGAAGACGCCGACAAAGTCGACGCCGCCGCCACCGAAATTGTGATAGACCGAGGCTTCCTTGTGCATCGCCGGCGTCGGGGTCTCCTTGTTGCCGCGGAACTTGGCATAGGTGTCCTTCATGTGGATTTCGGCCAGGCGCGGGAAGTAATCGCTGATCATTTGCACCGCATCGGCGCCGCCCAGGGTCAGGTGACCGGTATCGGCGGTCAGCCAGACATATTTGGGATCGGTCAGTTCCATGGCGCGGCGGATTTCCGCTTCGCGTTCCAGCGGCCCCCAGATGTGCGGATGCGGCGCCAGGCGGATGCCGTATTCCAGGGTGCGGCGGCCCAGCTCGTTCAGCGTGTTGCAGAGCTGCTTCATCTGCTCGTC
>JBBSKJ010000494.1:0-1589 GCA_038256475.1 Micropepsales bacterium
GGAAAATGGCGCGGCGTGGTATGCGCCCAGCCTTTCAGCACCGGCTCGACCAGCGCCCAGGCGGCTTCCACCTGGTCGGCACGCTGGAACAAGGTGGCGTCACCGATCAGGCAGTCATAGATCAGCGTCTCGTAGCCGACCGCCGGCGCCTGGTGGAAATAGTCCTTGTAGTTGAAGCGCATCGAGACGCTTTCCAGCGCCATGGCCGGGCCGGGCCGCTTGGCGTTGAAGCGCAGGCGGATGCCCTCGTCGGGCTGGATGCGCAGGATCAGCCAGTCAGCATCCAGCTCCTCAACCGGCGTGTCGCGGAACAGGGCATAGGGCGCCTGCTTGAAACGGATGGCGATCTCGCTGGAGCGGATGTTCAGCCGCTTGCCGGTGCGCAGATAGAAAGGCACGCCCGCCCAGCGCCAATTGTCGATCTTCAGCCGCATGGCGACATAGGTTTCGATATTGGAATCGGGCGCGACATTGGGCTCGCGGCGATAAGCTGCTGCCGGCTCGCCCTGCGCCGTGCCGGCGTCGTACTGGCCGCGCACCACGTCGGTCACGGCAAGCGCCTGGATGGCCTTGAACAGCTCCGCCTTCTTGGCGCGAATGTCCTCGGCATCGAAACTCACCGGCGGCTCCATCGCCGTCATGGCGACCAGCTGGAACAGGTGATTGGGCACCATGTCACGCAGGGCGCCGGTCTTCTCATAGAAATTTCCGCGCCCCTCGATGCCGATGCTTTCGGCCACCGTGATCTGGACGTGATCGATGCGGTCGCGGTTCCAGATTGGCTCGAACAATCCATTGCCAAAACGCAGCGCCATGATGTTCTGCACCGTCTCCTTCCCCAGGAAATGATCGATGCGGTAGATCTGGTCTTCCTTGAGATATGTCAGCAGGTAGGCGTTGAGATCCCTGGCCGATTGCAGGTCGTGGCCGAACGGCTTTTCCACGATAACGCGGCGAAAGCCGCGATCGTCCTTGACCAGCCCAGCCTCACCCAGCCTGCCGGCAATGGGAGCGAAAAAACGGTCGGCGGTGGCGAGATAGAACAGCACATTGCCATCCAGTCCCAGATCCTTGTCGATCTTGCCCAGAAGGCCGTCCAGCGCCCCATAGGTTTCGGACTCTTCGAAACCGCCCTTCAGGAAGGTCATGTTCCGCGACACGGCCTTCCACAGGCTCTCATCTATGGTCTGCTCGGTCTTGGCCAGCACCTGTTCCAGGAATTCGCGCAAGCCATCGCGCCATTGCTCGCTGGTCTTGTCGTTATGGCCCACGCCTATCAGCGCCAGGCGCTCGGGCAACAAGCCAGTGCGCGCAAGATTATAGAGCGCGGGGACTATGAGCCGCTTGGTCAGGTCGCCATTGGCGCCAAAGATCACGATGGCGCAGGGCGGCGGCGGGTTGTTGTGCGACATGCTCATTTGTCGTCATCCTTCGCCTTGCGTTCCGGCACTACGCTTTCGATATGGCCGCCGAATTCCTTGCGCATCGCCGACAGCAGCTTTTCCCCGAAGGTGTTGTCGCTGCGCGAGCGGAAGCGCGAGAACAGCGCCGCCGTGATCACTGGCGCTGCCACCGCCTCGTCCACCGCC
>JBBSKJ010000495.1:0-1589 GCA_038256475.1 Micropepsales bacterium
GACTGGGCCGCGATCGACAAGGCGATGAAGGACCACCAGCGCAATCCGGACCGCCGGCTGAGGGGGGCAAGCACCATTTCCCAGCAGACGGCCCGGACCCTGTTCCTGGTGCCGATGCGCAGCTGGATTCGCAAGGGGCTGGAAACCTATCTGACCGTGCTGGTCGAGGCGCTGTGGCCCAAGCAGCGAATCCTCACCGCCTATCTCAACCTGGTGGACTGGGGCGACGGGATCTTCGGCGCCGAAGCGGCGGCGCGGAGCTATTTTGGAACCGACGCGGCCTCCCTGACCAGCGCGCAGGCGGCCCGGCTGGCCGCCATCCTGCCCAATCCCCACCGCTGGCGGGCGGCCCGTCCCGGCCCCTATGTCGCCCGCCGCGCCGCCTCGCTCCAGGGGCGCAGCGCCATGGTGGTGCGCGACGGGCTCAATTTTTGCGTTAAATAACAGCCTCGCTTACAACCTGCGCCCATGCGCCGCCTGATTCATTTGATGCTGTCGCCCAGCTGCCGCCTCGCCCGCCTGATGGTGGGGGAAAAGCGGGTCGCCTGCGATCCCATGCTGGCCGAGGACGCCCGGAGCTCCATGCCCGTCTTCGTGGAAATGGACGGCACCCGGATCGAAGGCGTGTGGGCGATCCTGGATCATCTGGAGCATCATTATGGCGACCATCCCCTCGCCCCGGCGGACGACACGGCGCGACGCGGCGCGCTGCGCTGGGTGGACTGGGCGATGGGCCCGTTCCACGAGCAGGTGACCCAGCGCATCGTCTATGAAAAGGCCGCGCCCAAATATACCGGCGCAGGCTTTTCCCGCGCGCCCGACATGAATGTGATCCGGGCCGGACGCGAGGAACTGAAGACGGCGCTGGCCGCCATCGGCAAGGCAGCTGAGACGAACGGTAACCTTGCCTGCCGCGAGACCACGCTCGGCGATCTGGCGGTGGCGGCGCATCTGTCCACCCTGGATTATTTCGGGGAAGTGCCCTGGCATGCCTTTGCCGCGGCCAATGAATGGTATGTGCGGATGAAGTCGCGCCCCGCCTTCCGCTCCATCTTGTCCGACCGTGTTCCGGGCCAGCCGCCGGTCTCCCATTATGCCGAACTCGATTTCTGACCAGATAAGGACGCGCGCCAAGGCCGAAGGGTTCGACCTGGTGCGCTTTGCCGGCGCCAAGGCGGTACCAGAGAATGCCGCGCGCCTGAGCGAATTCCTGACCGCCGGATATCATGGCGAGATGGACTGGATGGCCGAGCGCGCGGCATGGCGCGCCGATCCGCAGGAAATGTGGCCGGCCGCCAGAAGCGTGATCATGCTGGGCGTCAATTACGGGCCCGACGGCGATCCGCTGCCGGTCCTGGAGCGGCGGGGCCATGCGGCGATCTCTGTCTATGCCCAGGGCGACGATTATCACGATGTGGTCAAGAAAAAGCTGAAGGCGCTGGCGGGTCACATCTTTCAGACTTTCGGCGCCGAGGTGAAAGTGTTCGTCGACACCGCGCCGGTGATGGAAAAGCCGCTGGCGCAGAATGCCGGATTGGGCTGGCAGGGCAAACACACCAATCTCGTGTCGCGCGAATTCGGATCGTGGC
>JBBSKJ010000496.1:0-1577 GCA_038256475.1 Micropepsales bacterium
GGCGCTCGGACCATCACCTATCTGGCCTCTTCGCTATCGGTCGAAGGCGTCACCCGCGAATATTTTTATGAATGCGCCATCACCACGCCGACGGCGGAGGCGCAGAGCGATGTCGATGCGCTGAAGCTTTGGGAAATTTCGGCGAAGATATCCGGCGTGAGTTGATCCTTATGCTTCGACAAGCTCAGCATGAGGAGATCCTCACCCTGAGCTTGTCGAAGGGTGAGGTTACGAAAAAACCGCCAGTCCGTTCTGCAATTTCACTTTTCCAGCAGCCAGCAGCTTGAGGGCTTCGGGATAGAGCTTGTGCTCCACCGCCAATATGCGGTCCGCCAGAACCTGCGGCGTGTCGGCGGGGTGTACGGGGACGGATGCCTGCGCAATCACTGGCCCGGCATCCAGTTCGGGCACCACGAAATGCACCGAGGCGCCCGACAGCGCTTCCCTGGCTTCGATCACCCGCTCATGCACCCGCGTGCCTTTGTAGGCGGGCAGCAAAGAGGGGTGGATGTTGATGAGTTTTCCTTCCCAACCGCGCACGAAACCATCGGACAGGATGCGCATGAAGCCGGCCAGGACCACCAGCTCGGCACCGGCGGCGCGCAGCACCTGATCCACTTCCGCGTCGAACGCTTCACGGGTCTTGCCGGTATGGGGAACAACGGCGGTGGGAATGCCAGCCTCGCCTGCGCGATCAAGCCCTGCCGCGCCTTTGATGTTGGAAATCACCAGGATGATTTTGTACGTGCCGTCCGCCGCGTCGATCAGCGAACCCAGATTGCTGCCGCGCCCGGAAATCAGAACGGCGACGCGCTTCAAAGTTTAAGCGCCCCGCGATAGACCACCTTGGCCTCGCCATCGCCCTTGATGAGTTTGCCGATCCGAACGCCGCCGCCAAAGGCGGCGATCACCGCATCGGCATGGGCTTCGTCGGTAACCGCCACCATGCCGATGCCGCAATTGAAGGTGCGCAGCATTTCGGATTCCACAATGCCGGCCTCCTTGGCCAGCCATTGGAACACCGGCAACACCGTAATGGCGGAAAGATCAACTTCGCCGTCCAGACCTTCGGGCAGGCAGCGCGGCAGATTGTCCGTGACGCCGCCGCCGGTGATATGCGCCAGCCCCTTGACGCCGCCGCTCTGCATCGCGGCCAGCGCGTCCTTCACATACAGCCGGGTGGGGGTGAGCAGCGTTTCGCCCAGTGTCTTGCCAGGCGCGAACGGCGCGTCCGACTCCAGTGTGAGCCCGGATTTCTCCACCACCTTGCGCACCAGCGAATAGCCATTGGAATGTACGCCGCTGGACGGCACGCCGATCAGCACGTCGCCAACCTTCATCGTCGAAAGTTTGGGCAAAATGGCGTCGCGTTCGACCGCGCCGACCGCGAAACCCGCCAGGTCGAAATCACCCTTGGCGTAGAGGCCGGGCATTTCCGCGGTCTCGCCGCCGATCAGGGCGCAGCCCGACGCCTTGCAGGCGCGCGCGATGCCTTCCACCACGGTGGCGGCGGATTCCACTTCCAGCTTGCCGGTGGCGTAATAGTCCAGGAAGAAAAGCGGCTCGGCGCCCTGCAC
>JBBSKJ010000497.1:0-1571 GCA_038256475.1 Micropepsales bacterium
GCGTCAGGACATCGCTTGGACCTTGGGCAGACCAGGTTCATTTCGCGTCGATTTCCGAGGAGACGATCCGCAGCCTGAAGATCCCCGACTATCTTTCGCTGGCGGCCTATTATCGGCTTTTCCTCGGCGAGGTCCTGCCGGCCTCTGCCAGGCGCGCCATCTACCTTGATTGCGATCTGATCGTGCGGGCCGACTTGGCGCTGATGCTGGAAACCGACCTCGGCGGTTGCGTGATCGCGGCGGTGCCGGATGCGGGAAGCCAGGACGGTGAAGCGAAGCATGTCCTCGCGCTGTCACCGAACGCGCTCTATTTCAACTCCGGCGTTCTGCTGATCGATCTCGCGCTGTGGCGCGAACAGGACATTGCGCGGCAGGTCGTGAGTTTCGCGATGGAAAACCCTGACCGCCTGACCTGGGGCGATCAATGCGCGTTGAACTGGGTCTTGCGCGATCGGTGGAAACCCCTTGGGATGACGTGGAACATGCAGACGCCAAGCTTCGGCTGCGACGTGGATGGCGAAATGCGATATTTCCAGCCGGTGCCGC
The DNA here is from genome assembly GCA_038256475.1 of Micropepsales bacterium. Taxonomy (GTDB): domain Bacteria; phylum Pseudomonadota; class Alphaproteobacteria; order Micropepsales; family Micropepsaceae; genus Rhizomicrobium. The sequence continues at coordinate 547 of JBBSKJ010000497.1, forward strand.
CGGCCGCCATGGCCGGGCGCATCATTCATTTCACCGCGCCCGGCAGACCTTGGCTGTACATGAGCGAGCATCCACGCAAGCAGGATTATCTGGAGTATCTGGCGCGCACGGAATGGCGCGGGCAGCGGCCGGAGGATCTGTATCCGCACAACCGGATCCGAAAGGTGCTGCGCCAACACATGCCAGCGCTGTTGCCCGCCTACATGGCACTGCGCCGCCATGTCTGAGCTTCCTCTGTCCCGCCTCACCGGCCTGCCGGCGGAACGCCATGAGGCGACGAGCGCCACCGCGGATATCGGCACGCGAACCGCATGGCTTCTGCTGGCCATCGCCATGCTCGTGGCGTTCGTGGTGCGCCTGCCCGGTGTGTTCTGGCTGGTCGGGCTGGGCGCGACGCCGGACCAGAGCTTCAACGTCGATGCCAACCGCTTCATCATCGCGGCGCTGAACTTCCAGGATCCGGCCATGAAGCCGGACGGCTATCCGCTGTTCATGACCACGCAGCTTTACGTGCTGGCCAAGGTGCTGGCGCTGGTTGGCCTGGATGACATCAATTATGCGATCCTGTTGCGCAGCATCAGCCTGACCTACGCCATCCTGACGATTCCGCTGACCTTCCTGTTCTGCCGCGTGCTCGGCTTCAGCAACCTTGTTGCATTGATCGCGGCATGGTTGCTTTCCATGGCGCCGATGCATGTGCTGCTGTCGCATGCCGGGACGCCGGATATCAGCATCCTGTTCATCTTCTACCTGACAATCCTGATGGCGGTGTTGTATCGCCTGCGCGGCAATGATTGGTTCTTCCACGCGGTCTGCGCGCTGACCGGCATTGCGCTGGCCAACAAATTCTATCTTCCCGCGCTGGTGCCGTTGGGCCTCGTCATTCTCACCGGTGCGCCGCGTGCCATGCCGCGGCGCATCTTCCTGGCCACTTGCATCGGCATCGCCTGCTTCTCCGTGGCGTCCTTCTTCAACTATACGCCCTGGGATTTCGGCCGCCTGCTGCAGATGATCGCCTTCGACAA
>JBBSKJ010000498.1:0-1566 GCA_038256475.1 Micropepsales bacterium
GCGCGCAGCATCACCCTGAACGCCAAAATGCGGCGCACCAGCATCTGCGGCGCGGCGGAAACTCTGCTGATCGATCGCAGCGTGCTCAAATCCCATGGTGTTCCGGTGCTGGAAGACCTGGCGAAAGCTGGCTGCGAAATTCGCGGGGATGACGCGGTGCGCAGCGTCTTTCCCGCCGCCAAGCCCGCGACCGAGGAAGACTGGAAAACCGAATATCTCGAAGCCATCATCGCCGTGCGCGCGGTGGACGGCCTGGAACAGGCAATCCAGCATATCGAGCATTACGGCTCGCATCACACCGATTCCATTGTCACCGAAGATGCCGCCGCAGCCGAGAGCTTCATGAACAGCGTCGACAGCGCCATCGTGCTGTGGAACGCCTCGACCCAGTTCGCCGATGGCGGCGAATTCGGCATGGGCGCGGAAATCGGCATCGGCACAGGCAAGATGCACGCGCGCGGCCCCGTCGGCGCCGAGCAGCTCACCACTTTTAAATACGTCGTGCGCGGCAACGGCCAGACGCGCCCGTAAGGAGCAACCATGACCACCCATAGCGGCGGCTGCCATTGCGGCAAGATCGCCTACAGTTTCGAAGGCGAGATCGGGGAGGTGCTGGATTGCAACTGCTCGCTGTGCCAGAAGCGCGGCGGGTTGCTGCATTTCATTCCCGAAAGCGCCTTCACCCTGAAGACTTCGCGCGACGATTTGGGCACCTATCAGTTCAACAAGCACCATCTCAGCCATCATTTCTGCAAGACCTGCGGCATCGCCCCCTTCACCGAAGGCACCGATCCCAAGGGCAACAAGATGGTGGCGATCAATGTGCGCTGCGTTGATGGGCTCGATATTCCCGACCTGAACATCAAGCCCTTCGACGGACGCGCCTTCTAGGATGACAGCCCGGCCGCCCTGGATCGCTGCGCCGGGCCCGGTCGCAGCCGGCTTGCGCATCGGCCTGCTGGGCGGCTCCTTCGATCCTGCCCATGGCGGTCATCTTTATGTCAGCAGGATCGCGCTGAAGGCGCTGAAGCTGGACTATGTCTGGTGGCTGGTGTCACCCGGCAATCCGCTCAAGCCGCTGCCTGATGCTTTGGGAGTGCGGCTGGCCCGGGCCCGCAATACCGCCCGGGATGCGCGCATTTTCGTCACCGACATCGAAGCCAGGATGGGCACGCGTTTCACGGTCGATTCGGTGACCGCGCTCCAGAGGCGTTTCCCGCAGGTGAATTTTGTCTGGCTGATGGGAAGTGACAATCTGGAACAATTCTCCCGCTGGCTGCGCTGGCAGCAGATCGCCGCGCGTATTCCCATCGCGGTGGTGCGCCGGCCGGGTTCCGTGCTGGCGTCGTTGCACGCGCCTTTGGCGCGGAGGATCGGGGTTGCGCGGCAGTTGGGTAATGCCCCGTCGCTGGTGGTCCTGGATGGCCCGCGCAGCCTGGAAAACTCGACGCGGCTGCGGGAACAGGCCCTTGGTGCGGCTGCTGAGGCCGTGCTAAACCTGACCCCCTAGCCCCAAAGGACAACACGCCCTGAAATCCGCCAAAAAGCCCGCGAAAAAAGCCACCA
>JBBSKJ010000499.1:0-1551 GCA_038256475.1 Micropepsales bacterium
ACCGGCTTCCCGGATCGGCGTCATGTTGGACTTGGCCTAGGTCTCGTCGATGAAGAAGAGGCGCCTGAGATCAAGCCGCCCCTGATACTTCTTGCAATGCTCGCGCCAGCGCGCGATCTTCACCTGCCATTGCTCGATAGCGAACAGCGTTTTTCAAAGCACAGCCCTTGCAAGCGTACCAGCCGCCACACCGATGCCGTGCTGGTCGTGATGCCCTGTTCGGCCAGCTCCGCCATCAGCGTCTTGAGCGTGATGTCCGGCGCTGCTTTCACCAGATCAATCACCAATGCCCGCTGCGGCTCGACCGGCCGCTTGCAATAGCCGCCCATCCGCAGCGATGCTGCCGTCCCCGTCAATCGCTTGCGTTGAGACCACTTAACCACGCTAGAGTGGCGCACTGAAAATATGAATCAAGGGCTGGTAGAGATTCCTATTCGGTAAGATTTGTGATTCACTGCTTTTGGAGGTGGATCATGGGCAAGAGCAGTTCGTGGGATTTACGGGTTCGGATAGTTAGAGAGATAGAGAGCGGTCAATCATGCCGTGCGGCAGCTCGCCGCTTTGGAGTGAGTGCGGCAACGGCGGTTCGGTTGGCGCAACGCAAGGCACGGACTGGGTCGATCACGCCATCGCGGCAGGGGCGCCCGCCTGGCAGGGGTCCGCTATCGGCGCATGCGGATGTTCTGATCGGCTGGGTTGATGCCGAAGGCGACATTACGATGCCAGAACTGGCGCGGCGGTTATTGAAGGAGCACGGGGTGAAGGCACATCCCGCCTCGCTGTCCCGGCTGCTGCTTGCGCACGGATTTACCGTTAAAAAAACGCTGCTGGCGAGCGAAACCGATCGCGCTGACATTGTTCGTGCCCGGCGCGTGTGGCAGGCGCACCGCCAGCCCTGGATGAAGAAGGGCCGGGAAAGGCTCGTCTTCATCGACGAAACGGGACGACTACCAAGATGACGCGGCTGCGAGGGCGGGCTCGCCGGGGGCAGCGGTTGAAGATGAAGGCCCCGTTCGGTCACTGGGGAACGCAGACCTTCATCGCCGCGCTGCGCCATGACGGCCTGACCGCGCCTTGGGTCATTGATCGCCCAATGAACCGCGAAATCTTTGAAGCCTATATTGAAACCCAGTTGGCCCCGACACTGCAGCGCGGTGACATGGTTATCCTCGATAACCTGTCGAGCCACAAAAGCGAGAAGGCCAAAGCCATCCTCAAACAGCGTGGGGCATGGTTCCTGTTCCTGCCGCCCTACGGCCCAGATCTGAACCCGATAGAAATGGCCTTCGCCAAACTCAAGGCTCATCTCCGCAAAGCAAAGGCACGCACCATCGATGACCTATGGAAGGCCGTTGGATCAATCTGCGATCTTTACACCCCGGAGGAATGCTGGAACTATCTCAAACACGACGGCTATGTTGCAGATTAAATGCACGATGCTCTAGAGCTGCCAGTGGTTGCCGAAAGCCCAACAAACGGTGGGGCGGCGACAGATAGGCCTGAACCTCCCTTAGGTTCAGCTCCGGCTTCGCCCCGGCAATCTCGCGCCCG
>JBBSKJ010000500.1:0-1544 GCA_038256475.1 Micropepsales bacterium
CAGTCGCTTCAGCCACCTCCCCGCCTGCGTGCTTACGCACGCGCGGGGTGTGGCGGACCGGGGGTTGATTATCTAGGCGCGGTGGGAGGGGTGTCCGGCCAGGATGGTGAGGGCGCGATAGACCTGTTCGGTCAGAAGCGCGCGGGCCAGCAGATGCGGCCAGGTCTGCGGACCAAATGCGAGACTGCGGCCCGCCTTTTTGCCCGGCAGCGGCGCCAATCCATCCGGGCCACCGATGACAAAGGCAATGTCCTTGGTGCCGACATCGCGCAGGCTGCCCAGCATTTTCGAAAAGTCCTCCGACGTCATGCCTTTGCCGCGGGCATCCAGCAGCACGATATGGGCACCTGGGGGAATGCGGGCCGACAGCCGTTCGGCTTCGTCTTTCATGCGGGTGGCGGCGTCGCGCTGCTTGCCGACGCTGAGTTCCTCCAGCGCCACAGCGGAGAAGCCCATATTGCGTCCCAGCTTGCGGGCGCGGTCGCAGAAATCCTCGCACAGCTGGCCTTCGGGCGTGCCGCGCATGTGACCAATGGCGTAGATCCAGAGGCGCATTATTATTTACGGCTGCCGACCGACCACATGCCTTCCAGGTCGTAATAGTCGCGCACTTCCGGGCGGAACAGATGGACGATCACATCGCCCGCATCGACCAGAACCCAGTCGCCCTGCCCCTGGCCGCTGATCGGACGGGTGCCATAGCCGCCCTCTTTCAGCTTGCGCGCCAGGTGATCGGCCATGGCGGCGACATGACGGGACGAACGCCCCGACGCGATCACCGCCGCATCGCACAGCGACGAACGCCCCTCCAGATCGATGGTCACGATATTCTCGGCCTTGTTGTCATCCAGCGAAACGAGAATGCGCTTCAACAAATCGCTCTGCGGTGCGGGTTTGGGCGCGGCTGCCTTTTTGACGATTTTCTTGGCGGGCTTCTTCGCCGGTTTCTTCGCAGGCTTTTGGGCGGGCTTTGGAGCGGGCTTTCTGGCTGGCGCTTTCTTGGCGGATTTCGCGGCGGGCTTCCTGGCGACAGGTTTTTTTGCGACAGCCTTCTTGGTGGCTTTTTTCGCGGGCTTTTTGGCGGATTTCAGGGCGTGTTGTCCTTTGGGGCTAGGGGGTCAGGTTTAGCACGGCCTCAGCAGCCGCACCAAGGGCCTGTTCCCGCAGCCGCGTTGAGTTTTCCAGGCTGCGCGGGCCGTCCAGGACCACCAGCGATGGGGCATTGCCCAACTGGCGTGCAACCCCGATCCGCCGCGCCAAAGGCGCGTGCAACGACGCCAGCACCGAACCCGGCCGGCGCACCACCGCGATGGGAATGCTTGCCGCGATCTGCTGCCAGCGCCGCCAGCGGGAGAATTGTTCCAGATTGTCACTTCCCATCAGCCAGACGAAATCCACCTGCGGGAAACGCCTCTGCAGCGCGGCCACCGAATCGACCGTGAAGCGCGTGCCCATCCTGGCTTCGATGTCGGTGACGAAAATGCGCGCATCCCGGGCGGTATTGCGGGCCCGGGCCAGCCGCACTCCCAAAGCATCAGGCAGCG
>JBBSKJ010000501.1:0-1537 GCA_038256475.1 Micropepsales bacterium
CCCAGGCTTCTGGAAAAGCTCGCCGATCGCAAGGTGATGGTGACGGCCGGATTTCTGCTGGCCGCGCTGACCCTGGCGCATGCTGCCTATCAGCTCAATCCAGGCCTGCCGGCATGGGGTGCGTTCCTCGCTGTCTGGGGGCTGAGCGGGCTGTTTTATGCGGCGATCCTGACGCCATCAGGGCGGCTGTTGCGCAATTCAGCCCATGCTGACGACAGGCCGGCGTTGTTTGCGGCGCAGTTCACCATGTCGCATCTGTGCTGGCTGATGACCTATCCGATTGCCGGCTGGGCCGGCAGCGCGCTCGGACTGCCCGTGGCGATGGCCATCCTTGGCGCGATCGCGCTTGCGGGCGCGCTGATCGCCGTCGCGGTCTGGCCCGCCAATGACCGGAAGGTGATCGAGCACGCCCACGCCGACCTTCCGGCGGATCATCCGCACCTGCGCGATCACCCGGGCCCGCGGCATCGCCATGTGTTTGTCATAGACGACGAGCACCGGGCCTGGCCGACGCATGGGTAGTGCATACTGCATGCAAACGGGAATCGCCTGCCTCAAGCCGCGGCCGTGCCTTGCCCGGCTGGGGGGGGGTGTGTCGCCGCGGCTTGACCGCAATCAAATCCATCTTCCCGGCAAGCTGCTACCCATGGCGTCCGGAACAGAACAACAAGGGGCGCCGACATGGCCGAGACCAACTGGAACAGCTTCATCGATCAGACCAACGCGCGGATGGCGGCGCTGCGCAAGGCAATGCCCGAGCAGTCCAAGGGGTTTGCGCAACTGGCCCAGGCGGCGATCGCGCCGGGGGCGCTTGATTCCAAGACCAAGGAACTGATCGCGCTCGCCATCGGCATCACCGCGCGCTGCGACGGCTGCCTTGCCTTCCATGCCAAGGCGGCGCGCAAATACGGCGCCACCCGTGACGAGATTGTCGAGACCATCGGGGTGGCGGTCTATATGGGCGGCGGCCCGTCGATGATCTACGGCGCCGAGGCGCTGGATGCGTTTGACGCAACCGGCTGATCGACGGGCGTCTCACGGCAATGTGCGGAAGCGTGAGTTGCGAAACGCCGGGCCTGAGCTAGTTTCCTTGCAACAGAGGAGATCACCATGCTCAGATTGCTGCTTTCATCCGCCGTCATGATCCTTGCCCTGACGTCAGCCCCGGCAAAATCGCAGGAAACCGGGGTGGCCATCTTCGCCGGTGGCTGTTTCTGGTGCGTGGAATCGGATTTCGACAAGGTCAAAGGCGTCAGCGCTACGATTTCGGGCTATATCGGCGGCAAGGCGGACAATCCGACCTATGAGAACCACACCGCCAATGGCGACCGGGAAGCCGTCCAGATCAGCTATGATCCGGCGGTGGTGAGCTACGCGGAACTGCTCAAGACATTTTTCCGGACCGTCGATCCGACCGATGACGGCGGCCAGTTCTGCGACCGCGGCTACAGCTATACCACGGCCGTCTACGCGATGAATGAGGCGCAGGCGGCTGCTGCCGAGGCGGCGAAGGCGGACGCTGAAACGGTGTTGGGCA
>JBBSKJ010000502.1:0-1531 GCA_038256475.1 Micropepsales bacterium
GCCGGCCGAACCCTTGAGGTCGTCGAGGCGCAGTTCGCGCAGATAGGCCTGGAACTGGTCGGTGATGCGCGGCATCAGCGGCTCCAGCGCGGTCTTCTGCTCCTCGTCGTCCAGCTCCAGTGAAACACCCAGCTTGAGATAGGCGGGGGTGCCATCGCTGCTCTGGATATTGACCAGGATGTCCTGCATGTCGCTGAAAGCCACCTTGGGCGGGGTCAGCGGTACTTCTTCCACTTGCTCGGCTGCGGCATTCTCGTCACCGCCGGACATAAGGAAGTAGGCGCCCGCGCCGCCGCCGCCCAGCAGCACCACAAGCGCCGGGACGCCGAACATCAGCATCTTCTTGCTCTTGAGGAGCCCCAGAATCTTGCCAAAACCTTTCTTCGGGGCGGCGTCGCCGCCTTCGCCCGTGGCTTCGGTGTTTTCGCCCGCGCCTTCGGCATCGGGCTCTTTGTCTTTCTTGGCCATGGAATGTTTCCAGCACTTCTTTGTCTGGCGGCCAAGGTAAGCAAACGTGGTTAAGGAGTGGTTCAAATTGCCGGGTGGGGACTCAAACGCCCGGCAAGATTTTCCGCCTTCCCCGCTCGATGTGCAGGAAAGTCAATAAAAACGGGGCTTTCGCGCTGGCACGGCGGCTGCACTGTACGTCCCGTCGGACCAGAAAGGATCCGAAGGCCATGGATAATTCACTTCTCGTTAGTCTTTCGCAGCAGCTCGCCGCCTATCGCGCGATGGATGTGATTGCGAACAATCTCGCCAACGCCTCGACGCCGGGTTTCAAGCGCGAAGCCGCCAAATTCGAAGAATACATCACCAGTATGCGCCCGGCTGAAGACCAGACCGGCATGCAGACCGTCAGCTTTGTGAGAGATGCCGGCATCGTGCGTGACGTCAGCCAGGGCAACATCCAGCGCACCGGCGCCACATATGACATAGCGATCTCCGGCAAGGGCTACTTCGCGGTGCAGACGCCCGCCGGTATCCGCTATACCCGCGACGGTCATTTCGGCCTGGATGCCAATGGCCAGATCGTCACCACCGACGGCCATGCCCTGCAGGGCGATGGCGGCGCCATCACCATCACCCCCGATGATGGCGACATCCAGATCGCTCCTGACGGCACCCTCAGCGGCAAGACCGGCCAGCTCGCCAAGATCCGTATCGTTGACTTTGCCGATGCCGCCGCCGGGATGACCAAGGAAGGCGGCAATCTTTATTCCACCGACCAGGCCGCCCTCGTGCCCACCGCGACCTCCCTGCGCCAGGGAATGCTGGAAAGCTCCAATGTCCAGCCGGTGATCGAGATCAGCCGCATGATCGAAGTGATGCGCTCCTATGAAGCGACCGCCACCCTTTCCAAGTCCCATGAAGATCTCAAACGCCAGGCTATCGAAAAGCTTGGCCGTATGCCCAGTTAAGGAGACCCAGATATGCGCGCTCTTTCCATTGCCTCGACCGGCATGCTCGCCCAGCAGACCAATGTCGAAGTCATCGCCAACAATCTGGCGAACATGAATACCACCGGCTTCAA